>NZ_CASGGV010000012.1:0-19925 GCF_949319125.1 Frankia sp. Hr75.2
AGATTTCAGGTGCCGGTTCGGCTGTCCGGGCGGCCTGCGGAGGACGACTCGATCTGGCAGCCCGACCACATCTGACGACGGAGCAACAGGTCGAGAACGGAGCAGGCGATTCAGCGTTCGGGGAGACCCCGCCGCGCTCATGATCGGTTCGATCACCGGTCGGCCGCGTCGGCGCTGCCTGCCTGCCGGACCCGGGCGTGGGCGATCGCCGGACTGCTCGATGTCGTGGACACCCTGATCGGGATCGGTGAGGCGCAGGAAGCGCGCGAGACGCCGTTCGCCCCGGCTGGACGAGCGGCATGGCCCGCAGGCGATGTCGATCGCCTAATACGGTCGGCCGGGCTGCTCTGCCCGCCGCATCCGGCAGCCAGAGCTTCCGCAGTGAAGTGGCTCAGGTCGTTGCGGCGGGTTCGGCGGCTCACGGGCGGACCTCGTCTGCAGCCCCGATTCCGGCTGCTGCTTCCAATGCTCACAGGTAGAGACCGCCATACGCCTCACCCCCAAGGTTGGCCACCGCTCCAGACGCTAAGCGCTGTCCCGCGGCACTCCCTCAGGAAAGACTCCGCCCGCCGGCGCAGCCGGACATTTCGCAGTCGGGGTCTCCTGCCCAGACTGTTCCTACGGTGCGCTACAGCGGCGCAGCGCACCCGTGCGGTGTGGCTGTGGTCGGTGGATCGTGGCGTCCTATCCTGTCCGGATGCAGGAATCCACGGCGGGTCACGAACGTCCGGCGCGCGGCTTCGAGCTGATCTGCGAGATCGAGCCGCCGACCCGGCCGGACCTGACCCACGCCCGCCACCAGATCGGTGTCCTGAGCCCCGTCACCGACGCGTTCCTGATCCCCGACAACCACATCGGACGCGCGACCGTGTCGAGCATCGCCGTCGCCCACGAGGTGCAGACGATGGGGGGACGCAGCATCGCCTGCGTGAACTCCCGCGACCGTAACCTGCTCGGCTTCCGCCGCGACCTGCTCACCGCCGCGGCTTACGGCGTCGAGGAGTTCCTCTTCGTCCACGGCGACAAACCCACCGTCGGGAACCGGACCAGCGACCTGACCGTGCGCGCGATGATGGACGAGGCCCGCGCGGCCAGCGAGGATCCGGTCTTCGTGGACATGCCGGCGTTCCGGGTCGGAGCCGCGGCCGGCCTGCGGCCACTGCCCGCATGGAAACGAGCGGCCGACTTTCTGTTCGTGCAGGTCAGCTACTCGGTGGACGCCCTGCTGCGCTGGCGCGACGCCCATCCGGTCGAACTGCCGGTCTATGCCGGCGTGATGGTCCTCGCGAGTGCCGGGATGGCCCGCCGCCTCGCCGCGACCATCCCCGACATCGACATCCCCGACGACCTCGTCCAAGCGGTCGAACGGGACCAGGCGGCCGGGGTCGAAGCGGCCTGCGACCAGGTGCTACGGCTGCGCGACAGCGGCGCCTTCGCCGGTGTGCACCTCGTTCCGGTCAGCCGCTACCGCCAGGTCGCCACCCGACTTGAGGACCTTCTCTAACCCCCCGGGCCGTTTCTCGCAGGTCTTGGTACCCCCTGCCGGATAGCGCGGCCGTAACCCCCCACTGAAAGCGGTCGGGGAGCGGTAGCGGGCGATCATCGGACCATGGAACCTGTACTGGACCCAGCGCCGGTGGCGATCCGTCTCGCGCGCGGCGACGATCTTCCTGCCGCCCTGGGTGTCTGGCAGGAAGCCAATACCGCCCGCGGACGACCTCCTGGCGCTCAGTGGGTCGCCAGAGTGCGGGCCAAGCTTGACATCCCCGGCGGGCCTCCGGCACCGATGTCATCGGTGTTCTCCTCGGCAATCAAGACGAGCCCTGTCCGATCGACCCTCATGCTGCTCGAATACGCGCCCATGGTCTGATCCGTCAATGTCCTTTCAACCCAGAAAGCTGGACAATTAATGTTCATATGGCCCCGAATGACCACTGGACCCGAACGTCTCATGTTGGAGAGCATGCTCGACCGCAACCGGCAAGCGCTCATCGACACCGCGCGAGGGCTATCCGAGACCGACGCGCGGCGGAGCCTGGTCGCCTCACTCACCACATCGATCGGGCTGATCAAACACGCCGCCACAGCCGAGCGCATCTGGTTCCAACGCATCCTGCTCGGCCTGGACGAGTCCGCATGCGACGGCTACGCGACCGGTGACGACGGCAGTTTCGTTGTCGCCGACGGCGAAACTCTGGCCGACGTGATCGCCGAGTTTGAGCGTGCCAGCGAGCGTTCCCGCGTGATCGCCGCCGACTTCGAGCTCGACGACACCAAGGCGCACCCCCGCGCTGGCGATGTCAGCCTGCGGTTTGTCTACCTGCTCCTGATCGAGGATTTCGCCCGTCACGCCGGCCATGGTGACATTCTCCGAGAACAAATCACCGCCGCACGATAGGCGTTGACACGGACCCGAGTCCCGGGCCATGACGGACAACGGGGGAGCGCGCCGGCGGGCCGGCCGGCGGTGGCTGTGGATCTGCGCGGGGATCGCCGCGGCCGGGGCGGTGTTGGCGGTGGTGGGGATCTGGCATCTGCCGGACCGGATGTACACGGGGACCACGGAGGGCGCGCTCCAGGCCCGGGCGGCGGCGAGCATCCGCCGGGCGCCTTCGCAGACGATCTCGTCGATCAGCGACGGGTTGGCTGTCGGACCATCGGCGGGCGTGCGGTCTTCGGGGACCATCGTGAGCACTCCGCGTGCCTTCCCGCCCGACGCGTCAACGTCGGCCTGGCTGAGACCTCAACCTCGATCACCGGGGAAGGTACGCCCGCCCCAGCCGATCCACAGGTCTCAACCATTGCTCCCGGCTTTCTCTCTCAAGCCGGCCGCGCCTCGCGCCGCAGACGGTTCAGGCTGGTGGCGGCGTTGTCAGGGTGTTCCAGGCGGTCAGTAGTCGGCGTGCGCTGACCTGACCCGCAGCGACCTGCAACCAGGTTCTGGAACCGTCCGGGAAGTGCAGACCCACCCGGTACATCGCGCCTCGTTCGAGAGTGATGTCGACAATCTCATGAGGGTCGTAGGCGACAGCGAATCTCGGCACCATCCGGAACGCACCGACGTGACTGTAGATCACAACGCGGAGAGAGGTCACCGCGAGGAAGACCGGGCCGGTGGGGAAGTTCCGCGCAATCCCGGTGGGTCGTTCGCGCCGGGCATCGAGGGCCCCTTTCGCGAGACCACCGACGACGCCACCAACGACGCCGCCAACTCCGGGGACGACGCCACCGAGACCTCCAACCAGGTCTGCGCCCAGCGTGCCCCAGTGACGGCAGAGGTGGACGCTGACGATCTGCTCGCCTGGCAGCAACGTCTGGCGTGCCCGACGGGCAACCACCCGCCTGTAGTCCAGAAAAGGAAAACCCATGGCCACGCCCCCCGCGAAGAAAGTCCGCAGTCACCCTGTGCACGGGGTGACTGCGGACACCACCCATTCGTGGTCATCTCATCACATTCGGCACCACACGCTCGTCGACCCGGCGGACGAGGTGTGGGAAGCTACGCCGCGTTCATGATCAGAGTGGCGGTTTCTCGGGTACGGCGGGTGGGGTAGGACGAACCTCACCCTCACCATGCCGAGCAGGGCGATCCTCGCCGGAGCCCAACTGGACGGCCCGGGACTCGGGTTGCTGTCACCAGGGGCAAGGTAGGGAAGATCGGTGCGCCTGGCTATGCTGCCGGCTCTGTCCCGGCGGTGGCGCTGTCGCTGTCCCGGCCTTGCAGCGCTCGGTACACCGTCGACCGCCCGATCCCCAACCTCGCAGCGATCGCACTCACCGACTCCCCCCGGGCCCGCCTCGCCTGCACCACCGCGAGGGTGTCCTCGTCGACCCGCACCGGCCGCCCACCGCGCCGCCCGGCGGCCTCGGCCGCGCGCAGCCCGTCCAACGTGCGCTCGCGGATCAGCTCCCGTTCCATCTCCGCGGCCATGGCGGCGACCATGAACAGCATCTTGTCGGCGATCGTCGCCCCCGCCGGCCGGTGCAGCCCCGTGCAGATCCCGGTGAGGATGTGCAGGTTGATCCCGCGGGCGTGCAGCTCGTCCTCGAGGAGCACCAGCAGCTCCTTCATCGACCGGGCGACCCGGTCCGGCTTGTAGATCACCAGCGTGTCCCCGGCTTTGGGGACTGTCCAGCTAACGGTGTAACGGTTGATGTTGGTGCTACTGGGAGCCCACTGCTGTGAGCTGGTCTACTTGCGGCCGGCGGACAGGCGTCCGTCGAAGGCGAGGTCGAAGGCGTTGAGGGGTGCCTTCCAGCGGTTCGTCCACTTGGCGCGGCCGTGTCCGGTGGGGTCGAGGCTGGTCAGGGTGAGGTAGAGGTGCTTGAGGGCGGCCTGCTCGGACGGGAAGTGGCCGCGGGTGATGTCGCGGGCCGCGGCCGCGCCGATGAGCCCTGCCTGTAGACCCTCCAGTCGGGCCCGTTCGGTCCGCAGACCGTCCGCGGCGGCGCTCACCTCGCCCAGTGCCGCCGTGCTGGAGGTGTAGGCGTCGCCGGCGAGCTCCGCGTCCAGCACGGCCGGCGAGTGGGTGGTCGACCTGCGGTCCCGGAAGGCGTTCGCGCACCGGCACCTGACCGGGACGTTGAGCCTCGGCCTGGACGGTCCGATGTCGACCTGGCTCGGCTGGCTGATGAGCTGGGGGATGCCGGTGACGCTGCTCGGCGAGTCCGACGCCCAGATCGGCCAGGCACAGCGGGAGCTGGCCCGCATCGGCATCGACCGCCCGGCGGCCGCCGCGACCGGAACCCCCGAGCAGTGGGCCGCGGGCGACCAGTCGCGCCTGGGCCCGCTGCCTGCGGCGACGTACCCGGAGCTGGCCGCGGCGCTGGCCGGACGTCCGCCGCGTGGCCTGCCCGCTCCCGATGTCGTGCTGGACGTCCGGCTGCGCAACGAGTGGCGGAACGGACACCTCGCCGGGGCCGTGCACATCCCGCTGCCCGAGCTGCCCGGCCGGATCGGGGAGGTGCCGGGCGAAGCGGTGTGGGTGTACTGCGGGTCCGGGTACCGCGTCGCTGCCGCCGCCAGCCTCCTTGTCCGCGCCGGCCGCACCGCGGCGTTCATCGACGACTCCTACACGGCTGCCGCCGACGCCGGCCTGCCGATCGTCTCCGGGGAGGGAGCGGAATGAACACCCACGATGCCGCCAGGACGGCCCACATCCCTGTCTGATGGGCATGCTCCTCGCGCGGCTGCCTGCAACCGGGGGCCGCGGGCCGATCTGGAATCCGTCCTGGCCGCGCTCGCCGGCGACCGGGCCTGAGCGGCCGGGCTCGGGGCCGGGCATCCGATGACTACTTCGCTGGGACTGCGCCTGATCGTCGGTGCGCTGCTCGGGCTGTTCGGTGGCGGCGGGTCGGTCCTGGCCGTGCCGGCCCTGGTCTACGGCGCCGGACTGCCGTTGCGCGCGGCGGTGCCGGCGTCCCTGCTCGTTGTGGGGATCTCCTCGGCCACGGCCGCGGTGGCTCGCGTGCGGGCCGGGCAGGTGCGGTGGCGGATCGCCGCCGTCTTCGGTGTGACCGGCGCGGCCGCGGCCTTCGTCGGTGCCGCGGTGAACCGGCGGCTCGACCCGGCCATCGTGCTGATCGGCTTCGCCGCGCTCATGGTGGCCGCCGGTGCCCAGATGCTGCGGGGGCGCTCCAGGCTCGGCGGCGACTGCGCGCTACCCGGCGGCGGGACGAACTGGCGCGGCTGCCTCCCCAAAGCGCTCGGCGCCGGCCTGGGCGTGGGGTTCCTGACCGGCCTGTTCGGGGTCGGCGGCGGCTTCCTCATCATCCCGGCCCTGGTCCTGCTGCTGGGCCTGCCGATGCCGGCCGCGGTCGGCACCTCGCTGGTCGTGATCGTGACGAACGCGGTGGCCGGGTTCGCCGCACACGCCGGGGACGGTGCGCTGGATGTTCCCGTCGTGGCGGCGTTCACCGGCGCGGCAGTGGTCGGTGCGCTGGGTGTCGGGCGCGTGGCCGACCGGCTGCCCGCCGACCGGTTGCGCCGTTGGTTCGCCTACCTGGTCTTCGCCGTGGCGGTCTTCGTCGTGGCGCAGGCTGTGCTGAACCCGTCAGCGGGAGGCTGAGCCAGCACCCGAGTGCTTCCGCCTGACCCCTTCGGTGCGGACCCCGCGGCGGGGGCGGGTACCTCGGCGGCGGGCCGGAGGTGCGCCCGCGGGCCGAGACCCGCGGGCGCGATGCCGGTGAACAGTCCGAACGCGGAACGCCTACCAGATGCGGACCCGGTCGGCCGGGTCCAGCCACAGCCCGTCGCCGGGCTCGGTGCCGAAGACGTCGTGGAACTCGTCGAGGTTGCGCACGATGTTGGCGCGCAGGTCCGGCGGGCTGTGCGGGTCGGTGGTGAGGTACTGCCGCTCGAGCTCGAGCCGGCGCTTGCTGCGCCACACGTAGGCCCAGTTCATGAACAGCCGACGTCGGTCCTCCCGCGACGGCTCGCCGCCCTGGGAGATGACGTAGGCTTGGTGGGCGATGGTCAGGCCGCCGAGGTCGCCGATGTTCTCGCCCACGGTGAGGGCGCCGTTCACCTTCTCGCCCGGCAGGTTGCGCGACTCGAACCCGTTGTACTGCTCGACCAGCGTCTTCGACTTCACCTCGAAGGCCGCCTTGTCGGCGGGCGTCCACCAGTCGTTGAGGTTGCCGGCGCCGTCGTACTGCGCGCCCTGGTCGTCGAAGCCGTGACCGACCTCGTGGCCGATCACCGCGCCGATGCCGCCGTAGTTCTCGGCCGGGTGGGCGTCGGGGCTGAAGAACGGCTTCTGGAGAATGGCGGCCGGGAAGCAGATCTCGTTGGTGCCCGGGTTGTAGTAGGCGTTGACGGTCTGCGGGAGCATGAACCACTCGTCGCGGTCCACCGGCGAGCCGATCTTGGCCAGCTCCCGATCGGTCTCGAACGCGGCGGCGGCGCGGGCGTTGCCCATCAGGTCGCCGCGGCGCACCGGCAGCGCCGAGTAGTCCCGGAACCGGTCGGGGTAGCCGATCTTCGGCCGGAACGTCTCGAGCTTCTCGTACGCCCGCTGCTTGGTCTCCTCCGTCATCCAGTCCAGCTGGGAGATCGACGAGCGGTAGGCCGCGAGCAGGTTCGCGACGAGGTCGTCCATCTGCGCCTTGGCGTGCGGCGGGAAGTGCCGGGCGACGTACTCCCTGCCGACGGACTCCCCGATCGCGCCCTCGACGAACGCCACCGCGCGCTTCCAGCGGGCCCGCAGCTCGGGCGTGCCGCTGAGCGTGCGGCCGTAGAAGTCGAAGTGGGTCTCGGTAAACACGTCGGGCAGGTAGGCCGCGGCCGAGCGCAGCACGCGGCTGACCAGCCAGTCGCGCCACACGTCGACCGGCGTGTCGGTCAGCACGGTCGACAGGTGCTCGAAGAACGACGGCTGCCGCACGCACGCCTCCGCCAGCGTCGCGTGCGGGCCGGTCAGCGACCCACCGAGACCGGTGACGTAGGCGTCCCAGTCGAACGCCGGGCAGAGCGCGGCCAGCTGTCCGCCCGTCATCAGGTTGTAGGTCTTCTGGACGTCGCGGGTCTCGGCCCGCTCCCAGTGGCCCTTCGCGAGCAGGGTTTCCACGTCGAGGATCCGCTGCGCGGCGCCCTCGGGGTCGGGGTGCCCGCCCAGCCCGAGCATCCGGGTCAGGTAGTCGACGTACTTCTGGCGGGTCTCGGCGAACTTGTCGTCGTGGTAATACGACTCGTCCGGCAGGCCGAGGCCGCCCTGGCGCAGGTGGAACAGGTAGCGGTCCGAGTTGCGGTCGTCGGTGTCGACGTAGGAGCCGAACAGTCCGGCGCCGCCGATCCGCTCGAGCTCGCCGAGGAACGCGGCGAGGCCGCGGACGTCGCTCAGCCCGCGCGCGCCGTCCAGCAGCGGCCGCACCGGGCCCAGTCCGAGCGCCTCGATCGCCTCGGTGTCCATGAAGGAGTTGTAGAGGTCGCCGATCTTCCGCGCGTCCTCGCCCTGGGTGGCCGGATCCCGCGTGGCGAGGTCGGTGATGATGTCGCGGACCTGCCGCTCGGCGTCATCGGCCAGCTGCACGAACGGGCCCCAGCTCGACCGGTCGGACGGGATCTCCGTCTCGGCGAGCCACCGGCCGTTCACGTGGCCGAACAGGTCGTCCTGCGGTCGGACGTCGAGGTCCATGCCCTCGCGGGCGTCGTCGAGGATGCTCACAGAACGGAAGTCTCCAATCGATTGCCGCCAGGCCATGGAGCAACGCCGAGCTGTCCAGCCCGTCCGGTGCACCCCCTCGACGGTATCTGCCCGCATGTAGGCATCCGTTCCGTTCGCAGACACCCGTTGTCGATCACGGGCGGTCGACGGGCCGCCCGTGATCAGGCGCTGTCGGGCTTGACAAATGACACCTTGTGGGTGTCATTATGGCCGGGCGCGCGATCTACGCCCGCTGCGCGGACAAGGCCCCACTGTTCCGGGCCGCGGTGCGGCACGCCACCGTTCGCCTGCTCCGCGACGGCCTCCGGCCCCGCCGATCTGATGGAGATGTCCTTGCCGCCTTACGCAGACCGGCCCGTCGCCGTCGTCACGGGCGCCAGCTCGGGGATAGGCCGGGCGACCGCCCGCACTCTCGCCGAGCAGGGCTGGCAGGTGATCGGCGTCGGCCGCGATCCGGTACGCAGTGCCGCCGCCGAGGCCGAGATCGCCGCGGCGGCGCGCAAGGACGGCGGCTTCACGATGCTGCGCGGCGACTTCACCCTCATGGCGGACGTCCGGCGCGTGGCCGGCGAGATCCAGCACCTCACCCCGCGCCTCGACGTCCTCATCAACAACGCCGGCGGCGTGCGGGACCGGCAGATCATCAGCGCGGAGGGCACCGAGGCGACCTTCGCCGTCAACCACCTCGCCCCGTTCCTGCTGACCCGGGAGCTCACGCCCCTGCTGCGGGCGAGTGCGGCCAGCCTGCCCGCCGGATCGACGCGGGTGATCGCCGTGTCGTCGAGCGGCCACCGCGCGGTCGACGGGCTCGACTGGGACGACCTGCAGAGCCTCGGCGAGTTCCGTCCCGCCGTCGCCTACTGCCGGGCCAAGCTCGCCAACATCCTGTTCACCCGCGAGCTGGCCCGGCGGGCCGGGCCGGACGGGATCGTCGCCCAGGCCATGCATCCCGGCGTCGTGGCCAGCAACTTCAGCGCGCACGGCGACGCGGCGATGCGGGCGCACATGGCCGCGGCCGACACGGTGCCACCCGACGAACCGGCGGAGACGCTGGCCTGGCTGGCCACCGAGCCCGAAGGCGGCCGCACCGGCGGGCGCTACTTCCACCGCAGGGCGGAGGAGCTACCCGCCGAAGCCGCGCGGGACGATGCCGCCGCCGCCCGCCTCTGGACCGAGAGCGAGCGGCTGCTGGACGGGCTCGGCTTCCACTGATCCGTTTGATCCGTTTCCGCCTCCGTCGGTCCACCCTTGGTGGGCGGGCGTGGAAACCGTGGCGCTCCTGGAACAAAGATCAGAGCGTGTTGCCGCACAGGTCCGGCTCGACGACGAGGAACGCGTTGCCCGAGCCGTTGACCTGGACGAACGAGTAGCACGTGGTGGGCCGGCCCGCGCCCGTCCGGAAGCTGATCGGGCTGATCAGGCCACCGGCGTCGTAGCTGTTCTGGCCGCGCAGCCGGTCGATGAAGCCCTGACGCGTCGGGCAGGCGTCGGCGAGGCGCAGGCCCTCCAGGAATATGTCGGTGCTGATGTAGGCGAGCACCGAGCTGTCGTTCTCGGGCTGGGCGACCTGCGGCGCGTACCGGTTCATCGCCTCCAGGTAGGTCTGGATCGCCGGACCGCCGAGCTCCAGTGGCCGGTAGACGAGCGGCACGGTGATTCCCGCCGCCTGTGCGCCGAAGGTCTCCAGGAGCCTCTTGTCGTAGCCGTTGCCGGAAAGGACGACCTTCGGCGGGTGGCCGGCCTGCCGTAGTGTGCTCAGGATGCCGACGAGGCTGTCCGGCGGGATGAGGCCGATGACCGTGTCCGCCTTCGCCGCGACGATCCTGGAGGCCGCCGCGGCCGGGTTGTCGACGTTCGGGGTGAAGTTCACCGTGTCGACCACGGGTATTCCGCTGGCGGCGAGGCTGCGCGCGTACTTGTCGGCGGTATCCGAAATGCCCGCGGACAGCGCGGGCTGCAGGGTCACCGCGCGCCGGCCCCCCTGGGAACGCACGAACTGGCCCTGGGTGTCGACGGCGACGCCGGTCACATAGGTGAAGGCGAACATGTTCCGCATCGTCGACCAGACCTGCTCGTGGGCCAGGCCCGTCACGGGAACTCCCCGGTCGGCGAGGTAGCGCGCGCTTCCTGAGGCCGCGACGGACAGCTCGATGAGACCGAAGACGTTCTGGTGCTCGACAAGGTCGCGGGCGCCCATCGCGTTCTCCGTGGCGGACCCCTTGTCGTCGCGCCACTGGTAGACGACCTTGCGGCCGTGCACGCCCCCGGCCGCGTTCACCTCACCGATGCGGGCGTCGATCCCGCCCCGGACGGCGTCGGAACGCTCCGCGGCCGGCCCGGTGTCCGGGTACAGCACACCGAGATCGATCTGCTGGGCGCCCACACCCGGTGTGGCGCAGCCGGTCGCCGCGCTGGCCTCGGGCGACGAACAGCCGGCGAGGAGACCCGCCGCGCCGACGGAAACCGCGGCCAGCACCGAGCACAACGTTCGACGACGGGAGAACATCGGGCCCCCTGGATGATGGTCTCGAAAGAAAAACGGGATCGGGAAGCTTCGCGTGTCACACGCGCCGTGAACGTGGCATCCCGGTCACTGGTGAATCTTCCGTGGAGCGCTGCCTCTGAACGGTGATCCGTCCGCCGGCCGTCTGAATGGTCGGCAGGTGCGCCCCGACGATACCAAGACAGGCGGCCTTGTCTGCGGTCAGTTGGTCCGCGCGGGACCAGACGGCTGTGCCGTGGATCTCAGGTTTCGAGTTCGTAGTCTCCGCTTTTCCTTTGATTCATCGGGAGGTCATTTGCGCGTGCCAAAAGAACACCTCGCCGTGCTACCCGCGCCACCGCTCGGTGCGATATCCGATGCGTGCGGCGCCCCCGTTCGCCGGCGGCCGGACGGCCGGACGGCGGCCTTCGGGTACGTGTCGTCCCGCGGGGGCTCCGCGGCTCCAGCGGCCGCGTCGAGGTCCCCGGCACCGGACAGTGCGATGCGTTCGACATCGCCACGCTGGGTCACGTTCACTTCCGCGCGCGACCAGTCGGCCTCCACCGGAACACGGTGCGGAGCCTGGCGCATCGACCTGGTGCGCGGAAGGACATGAGCCGGGCAGCAGATGTGGCGCCGGCACGTGGAGAACCGGGAAGCTGACCGTGTCCCAAAGATCGCGGTCCAGGGTGTTGGCATCGGCGCAGGGAGCACTCATGTGGGAGCGGGAGCAGATGTTCGTCGGAGGCGCATGGGTCGCGCCGAGCACCGACAGCAGGATCGAGGTGACCTCGCCGCACACCGAGAAGCTGATCGGTCGCGTCGCCGCGGCGAGCACGGAGGACGTCGACCGCGCCGTCGCCGCGGCGCGGCGGGCCTTTGACGAGGGGCCGTGGCCGCGGACCGATCCGGCCGAGCGGGTCGAGGTGATCCGGCGGCTGGCCACGCTCTACCGCGGGCATCGCGACGAGCTGGCCGAGCTCATCACCGCCGAGCTGGGCGCGCCGATCTCGTTCGCCAGGCGCGCGCAGGTCGCCCTGCCCGGGGCGCTGATGACCGCGCTGGCCGACACAGCGGCCGGCTACTCCTGGCAGGAGAAGCGGCCAGGCGTATACGGCCAGGACATCATCCTGCGCAAGGAGCCCGTGGGCGTCGTCGCCGCGGTGGTCCCCTGGAACATGCCGCAGTTCCTGACCGTCACCAAGGTCGTCCCGGCGCTACTCGCCGGCTGCACCGTCGTGCTCAAGCCGGCGCCCGAGTCGTCGCTCGACGCGCTGTTCTTCGCCGACCTGCTCGACCAGGTCGGCCTGCCGCCGGGCGTCGTCAACGTCATCCCCGCCGACCGTGAGGTGAGCGCCTACCTCGTCGCCCACCCCGGCATCGAAAAGGTCTCCTTCACCGGCTCGACGGCGGCCGGCCGGCAGGTGGCGGCGGCATGCGCTCCCAACCTCACCAAGGTCAGCCTCGAGCTCGGGGGAAAGTCGGCGGCCATCGCTTTGGACGACGCCGACCCGGCCACCGTGGCGCGCGCCGTCCGCCTCTCGGGCATGGGCATGGCCGGGCAGATCTGCAACTCCCTCACCCGGGTACTCGTGCCCACGAGCCGCGTCGGCGACTACGCCGATGCGCTCGCGGCAACCCTGTCGGCCATCAGAATCGGCGATCCGGCCGATCCCGCGACCGAGATGGGCCCGCTCGTGGCCAGGCGCCAGCAGGAACGGGTCCGCCGGTACATCGACATCGGCGTGCGGGAGGGCGCCCGGCTCGTCGTCGGCGGCACCGATCTGCCCGACGGGATCGATCGTGGATGGTACGTGCGACCGACCGTCTTCAGTGAGGTGGACAACTCGATGACGATCGCCCGGGAGGAGATCTTCGGCCCGGTGCTCGTCGTCATCCCCTACGGCGACGAGGACGAGGCCGTTCGCATCGCCAACGACTCGGAGTACGGCCTGGCCGGCTCCGTGTTCACCGCGGACACCGAGCATGGGCTCGAGGTGGCGGGCCGGGTCCGGGCCGGTACCTTCGGCGTGAACCAGGGCTACTCCATGGACCCCGCGGCTCCCTTCGGGGGAGTGAAGGCCAGCGGCTACGGCCGCGAGCTCGGCCGTGAGGGCCTTGAGGGCTACCTCGACGTCAAATCGATCTCCGTCGCCACCGCGTAGCGGGTTCTACCCGAGCATCGGCCGCAGCCGGGGATTGAGCTGAGCGCCGGCGGCCCGGCCGGGCACGGTGCACCGGATTTTCCGCCTGTATATCAGGGGAAAATCTCGCTTCCGGTCAGGCAGGGGGCACTGGCAGTGCCCCCCAGCAGCGGTGGGTACCGGTGTTGGATGAGCACATGGAGTACACCCGGCTGGGATCATCAGGATTGAAGGTCAGTCGCATAGCGCTCGGCTGTATGAGCTTTGGCAAGCCCAACACCGGGCGGGACTGGGCGCTCGACACGGATGCGGCGGAGCCGATCTTCCGGCAGGCCGTCGAGCTCGGCATCACGCTTTGGGACGGTGATGTGAGCACGACTCGTGGGTCGTCCAATCCGACGACCGACGGATCGGGCAGGCCCCTTTTCCTGGACATCGACCTCAGCGACAAGGAAGTAGCCGCGCTCGAGGATAACTACTCTCCGCGTCGGCCTACCTACTACAGGTCGTAGTCTGGTTACTGATCCCGCGGGCGACCTGACCCTATGGCATCGACGCGTCGTCCGCCGCCCTGGCCCCGGTCGATGTCTACCGGATCGTGGAAGCCGACCCGTATCCCGCGAGCTATATCGCCACCGTCCAGCGCAACGTGCGGGAAATCGGGCAGCCGCCCGGCGTGGACGTCAACGAGCTCGTCATCTGCCCGGCCAGTGCGCGCGGATCGAGCGGTACGTCACCGCGTCCACGACCTGCCCGCCGGGTGGTCACCACCGACTTCGATGATCCCGGCGCGACCCGCGGCGGCCACGAATGCCTCACCCCCGCAGAAGCCCACCTCCTGGCCTGGATGCTGATCCGCGCCGCGACAACCTTCAAAGCCGCAGAGAACCGGGAAAAGGCTGTCCCACCTCGCCGGACAACGTCCGGCGACGAAGACGGCCCCGGCCAAGCCACCTCTGCACTCGGGGCGCCGTAAAGGAAAGGCCCGTCGCCTCCTCACCGCCCCGGCCGGGCTTGCTGTCCCTGGCCGCCTTCTGATCCCCGCCGGGCCTGCGCCGATCCACAGGTGGTTCGGGTTCGGCGGTTCCACCATGCCGTCGTCGTGACGATACGTGCCTGAAATCCCCCTTCAGTGCAGCCCACGAGTTCGCGACGCGGTCGAGGTGATGTTCGACGCTCAGTGGACTTCGGGTGAGGCGACCGCCTGCGGACCGAAACCCCACGTTCCGATGCGCTGATGGCCCAGATCGTCGTCGACACGCGGGTAGCAGGGTTGCCGGGGTGGCCGGAGATTCACTGGCTACCATCGCGCGGTGCTGGTCCTGGACCTTCGCTCGAACAAGGAGTCAAATGGATATCGGGAGATACTCGAGAAGCGTGTTTCTTACCGGCGGACTGTCCGCGGCAGCCCTGCTGTTGGCGACTCCCGCGTCGGCGAGCACTGTTTCCGTAAATCCGTCGCAGGAGGGGAAGAAGGGTGCGAGATCGGCTGCGGCTCCAATTTGCTGGGGAAGCGGTGGCGGATTGGCCGGGAACACCGGAAACGGTGTGACGTGCTATCAGCTCGGTCCCGCTGATGAAGCCACGACGGCGGCGTGGTTGCAGTCGCAGGCCGGCCCATGCCTCGTGGATCTGGCCGGTGGGGCGGTGGACTCGGACGGGGACGACCTGTTCGAGGACGACCTGTTCGAGGACGACTGGTTCAATGAAAAGCGGACGGTCAACCTGATCATCGGAAGTCTCACGATCGGTGGCCTTGGGCCGACTGTGGGCGGCACCGGAATCGTCGGTGGAACGGGGAACACGGCCGGCGGTACGACTGCCGCATTCGGGGGGATCGCCGCGGGCGGGCCCACCGTCGGGGCCGGTAACTCCGGCAATATCGGGGGAACCACGATCAACGCCCCGGCCGCCGCCGACACGGCCGCTGTCGCAGGTCCTCGACCGGTGATCGTCGTGTCTGGTCCGCAGTGTTCGGTCAGCTCGACTGGATCCGGTCAGGCGTCCACCACGGGCCTTCAGGATCAGCAGGGCGCTACGGAAGACGAGTGGGCGATCCTCGAGGACAACGACCCGACCGAATGGGAGATCTCCCTTCCTGAGCTGTGAAGGGGTGCTACTCGAGGATCCCGCTAGGGCGTGTATCCAGTTGTGATCTATCTGTGGGATTCGCTCTCGTGGTGGGGCCTGATCCGGTAGATCGTCCTGCATGACGCGGGGGCGGCCCGGAGGAACAAGGCGGGCAGAACGGCGGAGACGATCCCGAGCGGGAGGAGCGACGACGTGTCCGGCGCCGGCGTGGACTCCGGCTGAAAGCTGCCTACTCGGACGATCGAGGAGCGGGCAGACCAGCAAGGTCCACCTCGCCGCCGACCGCAGGCGCCGCCCGTTGGCGTTCGTCCTGACCGCGGGGCAGGCCGCGGACAGCCCGCAGTTCATCCCCGTGCTGACGAAGGTGCGGATCCCCGGGGCCCGTCGGCCGTCCCCGCACCCGCCCCGACGCGGTCGCCGGGGACAAGGCTTACGCGTCCCGCAGCAACCATCCCTACCTGCGGAAACGCCACATCAAGGCAGTCATCCCGGAGAAGAGGGATCAGGCCGCCAACCGGAAGAAGAAGGGCAGCAAGGGCGGCCGGCCCGTCAGCCACGACACCGATCTCTACACGGAGCGGAACACCGTCGAGCGCCTGATCAACAAGCTGAAGGCCTGGCGAGGCATCGCCACCCGCTATGACAAGACCCCGCAGAGCTATCTCGCCGGCCTCCCGACGCACGGCTACCGGGAGGCGCCGGGCGGCAGCTCTTGCTGCTCGACCAGGATGCGACTACCGTCGCGTGTTGATGTTGGTGTCAGGGTTGTGCCGGATCTCCCAACTGACGGCGTGCTCCGCGGACGTCGGCGCCGCCGGGGCGTGTGAACGGTGAGGTGGCCCCCTTGCGCAGTCGATGCCGCCGGAGCGGAGAGCGGGACAAGTGATGGCGGAGCCCGCGAAGGCCTACCCGAGGCCGAGGATGCCGGTCACGGGCGAGTCGAGCGAGGCTCATCTGTCACCGGCGCGGCCGATCCGGTTCAACACCGGCCCGGGCCGGATCTCCGACCTCTCGGCGCTCCGGGAGGCCGGGCAGGCCATCGAGCGCCTCGGCTATTCGACCTTCGCTCTCGCCGATCATTTCATGATCCGGTACGCTCCGCTGATCGCGCTCCAGGCGGTCGCCGACGCGACCAGCACGCTGCGGCTGACCCAGACTGTCCTCAACCAGGATCTACGGCATCCCGCCGTCCTCGCCAAGGAGCTCGCCACCCTGGACGTGCTGTCCCAGGGGCGTCTGCAGGTGGGGCTCGGCGCGGGATGGATGCAGGCCGAGTACCAACAGGCCGGCATCCGGTACGATCCGGCCGCCGCGCGGATCGCGCGGCTCGAGGAAGTGGTCATCATCCTGAAAGGCCTGTTCGGAGACGCTCCGTTCAGCTACTCAGGCGCGAACTTCACGATTGATGCTCTTCGTGGCACCCCACGACCTCTGCAGCGCCCGCACCCGCCGATCATGATCGGCGGCGGCGGCCGCAAACTGCTCTCGGTCGCCGGGCGCCACGCCGACATCGTGCAGATCATGCCCCGGCTTCCGCAGGAGGTCCGGCCGGCCGAACCGCACCCGTTCAGCGGCGAGGCCTACGAGGAGAGAATCGGCTGGGTCCGCGCTGCCGCCGGGGATCGCTTCGGCGACATCGAGCTGGGAGCCCAACTGCTGAACGTGACGATCACCGATGATCCGGAAGCGGCGTTTGAGACCTGCTTTCAGAGCTTTGGCCGACAGGTCCGAGGATCGTCCGGGGGCGCTGTCCCGTCGCGAGCGGACCTCGGCTCGTCGCCGATGGTCGCCATCGGTTCGCTGGACGACGTCTGCCGGAAAATCCTGGACGTCCGTGACCGGTTCGGGATCAGTTACTTCACAACGCCGCTCGGTGCGAGCCCCGAATCCTTCGCACCGGTCGTGGAACGGCTGGCGGACGCGCCAGCCGGCGCCGCGGCATGACTCCGGCGGGAGCCATCGGCCCTTCGGTCCTGCGGCGCGAGCCGGCGGAACAGGCAGCGGCGCAGGCGGCGGCGCAGGTAAAGGCCTGACCGTCGGACCGGGCCCTGCGCAAGCCGTGGGGCCAGGAGCGGCGAAAGCCGCGCGCGGGCAGCCGAGATCAGGCCCCACGCTGTGGCGGGGAGATCCGCGCCGCCCACACACCGGACCTGACGAGCCGCTCCGCCTCGTCGCGGATGACCTGGCCGACCTTCGTCGCGAAACCACGCGGCAGTTCCAGGTGGGACGTGGTGCCGGTGCCCAGCTGTTGCGTGAGTGCGGGATTGCGAAGCGGGGCGTAGCGCAGCCTTTTGTTCTCGATGTCGGTAGCGCAGGCGGAAAGCGGGAGAATGCCGTATCCGCGGCCTGCGGCGATGAGATCCTTTGCCACCTGAAGCGAGTCGGTCGCGAATCTGGACGTCAGTTTCAGCTTGAGCTTCAGCGCCGTGTTCTCGAGACTGTTGCGGATTCCGGTCTGGGAGGCCGGCAGAACGAGCGGGCAGTCGGTGAGCTCGGCGAATCCGATCGCCCGGTCAGGCGTGAGGTCCGATGCGGCGCCCCCGACAACGACAAGATCCTCCACCAGTAGCTCCTCCTGGAACAGTCGACCGTCCAGGACAGGATGGATCACCGCGATATCGACGGAGCCCTTCAACATGCCGTCGACGAGTTCGTCGGTACTCCCGACGCGCACCTGGAAGTCGACTTTGGGAAAAACCATGCTCAGGCTGTCCAGTAACGGTGCGGCCAGCACGCAGGCGGCGGTCGTCGGCAGGCCGATATTCAGCGCCCGCTCGACTCGCGCCAGACGGGACCCGACGTATCGCATAGCGAGCTCCAGCTGACGCAGCGGCGCCGTCGTGGTGGCGCGCAGCCGTTCTCCCTCTTCTGTCAGTTGCACACCGCGAGCTGTTCGCCGGAACAGCGTGACGCCGAGGTCCTCCTCGAGGAGTCGGACCTGACGGCTCAGCGCGGGTTGAGCGATCCCCAGCACGCTCGCGGCGCGATTGATCGATCCTTCGTCGGCGACTTGTAAGAAGTACCTGAGGCGATGTGTGTCCATGGCGCGCATGCTACACCAGCCATGCCGAACCGGTATACCCGGGCGTCGAAATTTGTATTGGCATGCTCCGGCGGCATGGCCGTAACATCCTTGGAACCAGACGAGATGGTGCGCCTTGCTGTGCTGGATAAAACTTTTTTTGGGTCGGCGATAGGGGATCTCATGGATTCGGATACGCAGTACCTGACTCAGGCGCTGGGGCTGGACCGGCTGCCCACCCATATCATCGACAAGCGGGTAAGTGAGCTGCTGGACCTGAGTGGCCAGAAGGCGATTGTCATCGGTGCGGGGGGTGACGGATTAGGTCATGCGATCGCCAATCGGCTGGCTGGTTCCGGTGCCGATATCGCGCTGGTCGGCCGGACCTTCGAGAAGGTCGAGCGGCGCGCGGGGGAGATCGCGAAGCGCTGGGGCGTGAAGACCGTTCCGATCCGCGCGGACATGTCGGACTGGGACCAGGTCCATCGGGCGGTGCGGGAGAGCCGGGAGGCGCTCGGCGGTCTGGACATCATGGTGAACAACCCGGTCATGGTGGCCGCCGGGGCCTTCGAGAAGCACACGAAGGAAGAGATCGACCGGACCGTCCTGGGCAGCCTGACCATGATGATGTACGGCGCCCACGCGGCGCTGGAGTACCTGCTGCCCCAGGGCTCAGGGAAGATCATCAACATCGGGGCGGTGGGTGGGCGAATTCAGCAGCCCGGCCTGACGGTCTACTGCTCGTGCAAGGCTGGGGTCATCGGTTTCACCCGTAATCTCGCGCACGAGGTCGCGTCCCGTGGCGTCAACGTGCTTGGTGTGGCTCCGGGTATCATGATCAAGTCTGAGATGAAGGCGATGCTCTTCGAGCCGCAGAACGAGGCGCAGCTCGCGGGCCGGAAGTCCATCATCGATGCGCTGAAGAACCAGGTGCAGCTGGGCCGGGTCTGCCTGCCGGAAGAGGTCGCCAACATGGTCGCGTACCTCTGCTCGGAGGCCGCCGACTACATGTGTGGTCAGACCATCGATGTCGCGGGCGGTCAGTGGATGGGGTGATCTGATCGCTGGGCGATTGGAAGGGATGTGCTGTCGTCGCGCCAGGGGCGCGGCCGATGATCCTGGCGCGACGACACGCGGGGGAATGGCTTTTCAGTACCAGAGTGCGGGAGCAGTGAGATGCGCGGACTGGCGGACAAGGTCTTCATCGTGGCGGGCGGGGCCACCGGAATCGGTGCCGGGGCGGCAAAGAGGCTCGGCGAGGAGAGTGCCAAGGTAGTAGTTGGCGACATCAACCTCGCCGGAGCGCAGAGCACCGTCAGCGAGATAAACGAGGCCGGTGGCAGCGCGGTCGCTGTCCACTTCGACCTCGCCGACGAGCACTCGGTCAATGAGATGGTCGATACGACGCTGGAGAAGTTCGGTGCCGTCCACGGCCTGTTCAACGTCGGCGCGGACCTGTCGCCCGGCAACCTCGGGCGGGACAAGTCGGTACTGGACACCGATCTCGACGTGTGGCATCGAACACTGGACGTCAACGTGGTCGGGTTCGTGCGGACCATTCGTGCCGTCCTGCCTCATCTGCTCGCGAACGGTGGCGGTGGCATCGTCAACACCTCGTCCGGTGCGGCGGTCAGCGCAGGCGACCGTCTCCGGCCCGCTTATGCGGCCTCGAAATCGGCGGTCAATGCGCTCACGCGGCACGTCGCCGGGAACTGGGGATCCAGGGGCGTGCGCTGCAACGGGGTGATGCCGGGTCTGGTGATGGGCGAGACGCAGGAGGTCCAGAACGACGTCGCGCTCCAGGAGAGGTTCCTGAAAGAGGTCCCCACCACCCGGCTGGGCCGCCCGAGCGATCTGGCCGCCGTCGTGTCCTTCCTGCTCTCGGACGACGCCGAATGGATCAACGGTCAGGTCTGGGCGATCGACGGCGGCGCCAACATGCGTGCCTGACGAACGACCCGGCATCCGGCCTGGGCCGCCCGGGCACTCGTCGACGCCGACCTGGCCGAGTAGGGGGGTCA
>NZ_CASGGV010000013.1:0-19830 GCF_949319125.1 Frankia sp. Hr75.2
GCGCGGGCACCCGGGTGTCCCGCCCCATCTCACCCCGAGAGTCAGCAGGGTTCCGAACGGGCACGACACATAGGACAGGGCGGTCGCCATGACCTTCACCGACTCCCGCACAACACACCAGGAGCCCGCGGCCACCGACGGGATCAACCCTGATCATCCTCGGCGCTGGTGGATCCTCGCTGTTCTCGGGGTCGCGCAGCTGATGGTCATCCTCGACACGACGATCGTCAACATCGCGATGCCCTCGGCCCAGCGCGACCTGGGTTTCTCCGACGGTGCGAGGCAGTGGGTCATAACCGCTTACGCGCTGGCGTTCGGCAGCCTGCTGCTGCTCGGCGGGCGCATCGCCGACCTGTTCGGCCGCAGGATGGCCCTGCTGGCCGGGTTGGCCGGCTTCGCCGCGGCCTCCGCCGTCGGCGGGGCGGCCGTCAATTTCGGCATGCTGGTCGCCGCCCGTGCCAGCCAGGGCATGTTCGGCGCGCTGCTGGCGCCCGCCGGCCTGTCCCTGTTGTCGACGACCTTCACCGAAACGCGGGAACGCGCCCGGGCGTTCGGCATCTACGGTGCGATCGCCGGCGCGGGCGGTGCGGTCGGCCTGCTGCTCGGTGGAGTCCTCACCGAATACCTCGACTGGCGCTGGTGCCTGTACGTCAACCTGGTCTTCGCCGCGGTGGCGATAGCCGGTGCGGCCGGCCTGATTCGCCGCCAGAGCGTCGACGGACATCCGGCCCTCGACCTGCCCGGTACTCTTGCTGTCTGCGCCGGCCTGTTCAGCCTGGTCTACGGCTTCGCCAACGCTCAGACCCATTCCTGGTCCGCTCCGGGCACCTGGGCCCTGCTCCTCACCGGAGCCGCACTGCTGGCGCTGTTCGTGGCCCTGGAGACAAAGGTCACGCATCCCCTGCTCCCGATGCGGGTCCTGCTCGACCGCAATCGCGCCGGCGCCTACCTGACGGTCTTCGTCGTCGGCGTCGGCGTGTTCGGGATCTTTCTCTTCCTGACCTACTACCTCCAGCAGAACCTCGGATTCTCGCCCATCCGTACCGGGCTGGCGTTCCTCCCGATCGTCGGCGCGGTGATGATCACCGCCACCGTGGCGACCAGTGTCCTGTTCCCCCGGGTCGGTCCACGGCCGCTGATAGGCCTCGGCATGCTCACCGCCGCGGGCGGCATGCTGTGGCTCACCACGCTCGAGGTCCACAGCACCTACCTGGCCGACATCCTGCCCGCCCTCGTCATCGCCGGAGTCGGGCTGGGGCTGGCGATGGCGCCGGCCATGAGCACCGCCACGGCGGGTGTCGAGCCCGACGACGCCGGGGTGGCCTCGGCGACCGTCAACACCGCGCAGCAGATCGGCGGGTCCATCGGCATCGCCGTGCTCAGCACCATCGCCGCCACCGCCGCCAGTGACTACGCCCGCGGCAGGGCACCCGGCGCCGACCTGCTCGCCCGTGCCGCCGTCCACAGCTACACCACCGCCTTCGCCTGGTCGGCAGCGATCTTCGCCGCGGGTGCCGTCCTCTGTGGGCTGCTCGTCCGGCCCGGCGTCCCGGACACCACCGAGGTCACCAGCGCCGGGCTGTGACTTGCCGGCACCGGATCGCCGGGCCGGGCCGGGCCGGCGCCGGTCGTGGTCGCGTCAGGCGGGCGACGGCTGCCGCGCCCGCCTGACGCGACCGGGGAGCGCTGTCCTGCCTACGAGCGGGGCTCGACCGCCATCGCCACCACTGTGGTGGTCCTGTCCGCCGAGTGCGTCTCCAGGGCGAGACCGGGCAGGCCGGCGGCCTGTGCGCACCGGCCGAGCGCACCGAGAACCTTCGAGTCAGGCGCGTCGCCGGGCGCGCCGGGTCCGCCAGGCGCCGCTTCGCCACCGGCACCCGCTTCCCTGCTGATCACCAGGCCGCCGTACCCGCCCGGACCTCCGCTGGCCACCGGACCTCCGCTGACCACCGGACCGGGCACCAGGACGGGGCCGCCTCCGGAACCGGGGGCCGGTGCCGCACCGCTGCCGCTCCCGGCGCCGGCGCCGGGAGCAGGGGCGGCGGGGGCGGAGCCCGGAGGGATCGGCTCGTCCGCCGGCGGCAGGCCCAGCACCTGGGTGGTCCCGGGAGCGGGGAAGGCCACTCCCTCGGCCCGCAGACACTCCGTCACCGTCGCGTTCTGTTCCGCGGTCAACGGCTGGATCGGGGCCGGGCCGCCGCCGATGGTGCCGGGGGCGGGTGCGAACCGCTGGCAGGTGTCCAGCGCCGGAGACTGGTGCGCCGGGTCGAGCGTCACCCGCACCGAGCGTCGGCCGTCCACCGTCGGGTCGGTGTGCACCTGGGCCCCGTTCGCCACGAGGCACCGGGTGAAGGAGTCGTCCGGCGGGAGGGCGGGAGCACCGGACGACGTGCCGGGCTCGGTCGGGTCAGCGGGCTGGGCGGCCATCGCCAGCGCGGTGCCGCTCGCACCGACCGCCAACACGATCGCCGTCCCGATCAGAACGCGTGCGGACCATCGTCGTCTCATGAGCCACCTCCGTGTCATGGCCGCCGCGGATCCGCCGGCCACGACCAGATCTAGTGACCGGGCGATCTGGGTTCCGTAAGTGTCACCTCTTACGCTTTCTTTATGGCCCGCCGCCGATGATCGACGTGAGCGGAGAGGCGGTCGCGTGCGGATCCTGGTGGTCGAGGACGAGGCGATGCTGGCCGAGGCCATCGCCGAGGGCCTCCGCCAGCGGGCCATGGCGGTGGACACCTGCGGGGACGGGGCCAGCGCCCTGGAACTGGCCGCGCTCCATCCCTACGACGTGATCGTGCTCGACCGGGATCTACCCGCGGTGCACGGCGACGACGTGTGCCGGGCCGTGGTGGCCGCCGGCGGCGACACCCGGGTCATCATGCTGACCGCCGCCGGGGACATCGCCGACCGGGTCCACGGGTTCGGGGTGGGGGCCGACGACTATCTGACCAAGCCGTTCGCGTTCGCCGAGCTCGTCGCCCGGGTTCAGGCACTGGGTCGACGGGCCCGTGCCGCGGTGCCGCCGGTCCTGACCCGCGCCGGCGTCGAGTTGGACGTGCCGAGGCACCAGGTGTCGCGGGACGGCCGTTTCGTCCCGCTCTCCCGCAAGGAGTTCGCCGTCCTGGAGGTCCTCATGCGGGCCGACGGGTCCGTGGTCGGCGCCGAGGAGCTCCTGGAGAAGGCTTGGGATTCCAACGTCGACCCCTTCACCAACGCCGTGCGGATGGCGGTGATGACGTTGCGCCGCAAGCTGGGGCCGCCCCCGCTGATCGAGACGGTCGCCGGGGTCGGGTACCGCATGAAGGGCTGAGGAGACCCCGGCCGGTCGCGATGTCGGTCAGGATCCGGCTCGCGCTGATGTGCGGTGGCCTGTTTCTCCTCAGCGGCGTGGTGCTGCTGGCCGTCAACTACCTCCTGGTTCGCTCCGCGCTGCCGCCGGCCGCCGCTCCCGCCGCGCATGTCTTCGAGGGAACGGTCACGATGCCCGGACAGTCGGGTCCCGGACTGCCCGGCACCGTCGGGACCGGTTCGGGCCCGGAGACCGGTGTGCTGACCGTGGTCAGGGCCGTCCGCAACTACCGCGGGGGTGTGCTGAACACCCTGCTGGTGCAGTCAGGGGTGGCGATCGGGGCCACGCTGATCCTGGCTTTGCTGCTGGGGTGGGTGGTGGCCGACCGGACGTTGCGCCCGGTGCAGGCGGTGGTCGCGACGGCCCGCCGGCTCGGGGCGGACAATCTTGATGCGCGGATCCGGTTGCGCGGGCCACGCGACGAGCTGACCGAGCTCGCCGACACGTTCGACGAGATGCTCGACCGGCTGGCCGCGTCCTTCGACAGCCAGCGCCGGTTCGTGGCCAACGCTTCGCACGAGCTGCGCACCCCGCTGGCTGCTCAGCGCACCCTCGTCGAGGTCGCGATGGGCCGGCCCGGGGCCGAACCGGCGTTGCGCGAGCTCGGCACCCGCCTGTTGACGATGAACGTGCGCATCGAGGCACTCATCGAAGGGCTGCTGGTGCTGGCGCGCAGCGACCGTGGCCTCGCGGTCCGCCAGGTGGTGTGCCTTGACGAGGTCGTCGAGACGGTCGTCGACACGCACCGGGCGGTCGCCGCCGAGGCCGGGGTGGACCTGCGGTGGGAGCGTACCGGCCACGACCGTTCCGCTCGGCCGCCCGATCTCGTGTGGGGCGACCGGGTGCTGCTGGAGCGGATGGTCTCCAACCTGGTCGACAACGCGATCAAGTACAACCGACGCGGCGGGACGGTATGGGTGCGCGACGGCAGGGATCCGGTGCTGTGGGTCGCCAACACCGGTCCCCCGGTGCCTTCGTCCTCGGCCGTCGACCTTTTCGAACCGTTCAGCCAGGCCGGGCGGGGATCGCGGGGGGCCGAGCCCGGCGCCCAGCCCGGTGCCGGGCTCGGCCTGTCGATTGTCGCCTCGATCGTCCGCGCCCACGGCGGCTCGGTCCGGGCCGTGTCCCGGCCCGAAGGCGGCCTGGAGATGGCCGTCTTCCTACCGACCCGGGAAAGTGCGTGATCCGGACCGCGGGCCTATGGTCCCGGCGAGACCTGGCCGACGAACCGAAAACCGCCTGCCGGACGGCCGATGTCCGTCTCCGCCCGCGATGCGAGATTCGAGGCGGTCGCTTTCGGGCCGGCAACCGATGAAGACAGGCGGTACTGGACGTGGACAGGACAATTCTCGTCGGCGTGGACGGTTCAACAGGTTCGGAAGACGCGCTGCGGTGGGCGTTACGCGAGGCGCGGCTGCGCGCCCGGCCCGTCACCGCGCTGCTGGCGTGGGGCAGCGACGGGCTGCCGCGAGAGGTTTTCCGCCGCGTCGTCCGGGCCGATCACGAGACCCTCGAGACCGCGGCAACCGAGGCGCTCGAGCAGGCCGTCGAGCGCGTCGGCGCGGGCGACGTCGACGTGAGCCGCCTGGTCGTCGAGGCACCGCCGCTGGTCGCGCTGGAGAAGAACTGGACCGGGGCCGAGATGGTCGTGGTCGGGTCGCACGGTCACGGCCCGGTGCACCGGGTGCTGGCGGGCTCGGTCGCGCAGGGCGCGGTCAACCATGCCCGCATCCCCGTCGTCGTCGTCCGGGGCTCGACCGACCGGGCGCCCCGCCCCGACCGGCGACCGGTGGTGGTCGGCGTCGACGGCTCACGGAACTCGGTCGGCGCCCTGCGCTGGGCTGCCCGGGCCGCCGCCCTGCGCCAGGCCCCGCTGCGGGTCGTCCACGCCGTGGGCCGCACCGAGCCGCTGTACCCCGGGCTGGTCATAAGCGGGCAGTCGGATCTGCTGCGACGGGCGCAGACGATGCTGGACGAGACCGTGGCGAAGGGCCTGCACCACGCCAGCGAGGTCGTTGTCGACACGGTCGTCACCGCGGAGGCGCCCACCTCGGCCCTGCTGCGCGAGGCCGCCGACGCGCAGCTCCTGGTGGTCGGCCGCCGCGGCCGGGGCGGCTTCGCCGACCTGCTGCTCGGCTCGGTCAGCCACCAGTCCATCCTGCACGCCGCCTGCCCCGTCGCCGTCGTCCACGACGAGGAGTGAACCAATCCGGGCCCGGCGAGGCGGTGCCGCGCGGATTATCATTCAATCCGCTAGCGTGAGCCGTTCAACCAGCCGGGTGTTCGGAGATCCGAGGATCCAGGGCGAAGGGCGGGGCGTGGCGGAAGACGGCGGGAAACCATCAGGAGAACGACCGGAGGCCGCTTCCCCGTCCGCGGCCATACCTCCCGCGCATGGGTCGCCATCGCCCTCTTCATCGGCGGAGGACTCGCGACCAACTGAGAACCCAGCCCCCGGATCTGGCAGTTCCCCGGCGGACCAGGCGGCGGGGTGGGGGGTGCCCGCACCTGGCGCGATGCCGACGGGAACTCCACTCCATGTTCCAGTCGCTCCGTGGCCCGCCTACGGCTGGTATCCACCGCCGCCGCAGCCCTCGTCGTCGCCGCGATGGCAGGGCTGGCTGCTGGTCGCCGTCGCGGTCCTGTCCGGTGTCGCCGTCGCGTTGAGTACGGTCGCGGTGGTCCGCGGCGGCACCGACAGCGATGAAGTGGCCCATGACGTCGTCCGCGAGCTAAACGCTCCGTTCACGGATGAAGAGAATTACGGACCGAGCGTGGATCTGTCGGCGGGTGGTGTGGGCGTCGCCAGTCCGGCCGACTGCCCTGAATCCGCTGGCCCGGCGAGTCCGGGAACCGAGGCGGCTCAGCGTTCACCGGACGGGATCGACCCCGTTGTTGCCGCGGGTGACACTGTCGTCGTCCAGTACAAGATACTGGGCTGCGAGCAGCCCACAGCTATCACGCTCACGGTCGAGAATGTGCGTGAACAGCCCACCGCACCAGGCAGTGAATACCCGCCGAAGCCAAAAAATGGCGTCTATCTCGTCGCGGATGTCTCTGCCGAGGTGACCGGAGACTACGTTGCGCCGGACTGGTTCATGTTCTCCGCGGTGGGGCCGGACAACACAATAGCCTGCCCGCTTTTCTCGGAGGCGATGTTCCCCACCGGACCGCTCTCCGCTGGCACCACCGTCACGACAACGCTCGTCTTCGACGTCACCGAGGAGTTTGGCGTCATCCGGTTCGACGACCCCGGCCCCGGCAGCGTTACCTGGCGCTACTGACCTTCCTGGCAACGTCGCGCCGCTTCGCGGCCACCACCTGGCGGAAGACAGCCGAGCGGCGGCCGCTGGCGCTGGTGACCGGGGCCAATCGTGGCCTCGGCCGGGAGATCGCCCGCCAGCTCGCCGCGCGCGGCCACGACGTCCTGGTCGGGTCGCGGGACCCGGCGGCGGGCGAGCGGACCGCCGTCGAGTGTCCTGGTGAGACGACCGGGACAGCCGTGCCTCCGGCAACTCGGGCGGCGGCGCCTCAGGCGCCCTGAGCAGCGACGGCTGTGTCGGATCGGACAGTCGCGCCTTTTGTGGGGGGCTGGTCCGGGGGTAGGCGTACCTCTGACGGAGATGGCCGCACCCGCGCGTGCGACGCCTGCCCGAGATGGGTGCGGAGGGTAGTCCTCTGGATGCGGTGGCGTCGGGAACGCCGTCCACGGGCGCGGCTGGGCCGAGGCCTCGAGAGGACACCAGACGTGACGCACGCCAGCTCGGCCCGCGCCCCGGGCCGTCCCGAAGGTCCGCGCCACCGCAGGAAGCGGCACGGATGGCCCTGGGCGCCGCAGGGACCGTGGGGATGGCTGGCGACGCCCGGCGCACGGACCCTGGGCCAGGCGTTCGATCCGCGGCACAACAACCTCAACGCGCTCAGGCTCGTCCTGGCGGCGACCGTGCTGGTGTCGCACTCCTGGGGGTTCGTCCGGGACGAGGACGACCCGCTCGGGAAGCTGACCGGCGGGCCGGAGGCGGGCGAGATCGCCGTGGACGGATTCTTCCTGCTCAGCGGCTTCCTGATCACTCGGAGCCGGCAGCGGGCCCGCTCGACCGGACGTTTCCTGTGGCACCGCCTGCTGCGGATCCTGCCCGGCTTCTGGGTCTGCCTCGCCGTGACCGCGGTGATCCTCGGACCGCTGCTGTGGCTACTCGAACGGGACACCCTCGCCGGCTATCCCTGGACGGGCGCCGACTCGGCGCTGACCTACGTCGCAGCCAACGCCCTGTTGCGGATGCACCAGTTCAACATCGGCGACCTCAACGGCGGCGGCGCGCTCGACGGCTCCCTGCACACCCTCTTCTTCGAGGCGCTGTGCTACCTGATGATCGGGATCCTCGGGGCGGTGGGGCTGCTGCGCCGGCGCCGGGCAGCCGTCCTCGGCCTGGCCGTCGCCTGCTGGGTGCTCGCCGCCGCGGACGCCGTCTCCGGCGCGGACCGCCTCGCCGACGCCTACGCGCTCCGCTTCGCCTCGATGTTCCTCGTCGGCGCGGTGATGTTCCTCTACGCCGACCGCATCCCGCTGAACCGGCCGCTGCTCGCCGCGAGCTGCTGCCTGCTCGCCATCGCCCTCGCGGCTCCCGCCGCCTACCTGCCCCTCGCGCCCGCGCCGCTGGCCTACTTCCTGCTATGGGCGGGCACCGGACGTCGTCTCATGCGGGTCGGGAGCCGGCGGGACCTCTCCTACGGCATCTACGTCTACTCGTGGCCGTTGCAGCTCCTCCTGCTCGAGCTCGGCGTCGGCGACGACAACGTCACCGTCAACATCGTCGCCTCGATCGGCCTCTCCGGGGCGGTCGCGGTCGCCAGCTGGCACCTCGTCGAATCGCCCGCGCTCGCCCTCAAGTCGGCGGCGGCGCCGTCCTGGCTGGGAGGGTTCCTCTCCCGGCCCGCGGCACGCCCCGGGGGACGGCCTACGCGCCCGGCGGACTCGGCGTCCCCGATGGGCTCACCGTCCCCGATGGGCTCGGTGCCGGGCGCCGCCGCGGGTGCCGCGCCGGGCGGGCACCGGACGTACAGCGCGGTGCCGGGGATGCCCGTGTCGGCTGGGCCGGCGAGCCCGCCTGGCTCGGATCCTCTGAGGCGCTCCCGGCCCGCGGCCGTGCCCGACCAGCGGCGCACCCGCCACGCGTCGAGGTGAGAACCGGCGGAGCCGCCGGTACCGCCACGGGCGGAGCCGCCGGCACGGCCACGGGCGGCTCCGACCCGGGGCGGGCCTTCGACGGGAACCTGCCGTTGAAGATTCGCCGGAGGAGCGGGAACCGGAGAATCACGAGATGGTGGGTCGCGAAGGTGGCCGCGTAGGTGGCGACGACCAGCAGCAGCATCCGTGCCGAGCCGAGACCGGGATCGAAACCGAGCAGGGTCGCGAACACGTAGATCCAGAAGAAATGCAGTAGGTAGACCGAGTACGAGGCTTCCGCCAGATAACGCAGGGCGGGACTCGGGCGCGCCCCCCACCGACTGGCCGCGGCGAAAATCGTCGCGATCACCGGAATGGCGAACATCGTCTCGGCCAGCACCCGGCCGGTGCCCATCGCGAGCGTGTCCACCCACCCGTGCCACGACGCCAGCAGGACGAGCCCCGACACCGAGAGAAGAACCGGCGCGGGCCGCTGGAATGACGGCACGAGCCGCCCCCTGTCCAGAAACAGCAGGAGACCGAGTAGGAAGAACGGCAGGAACTCCAGGGTGCGGCGGACCAGGTCCGTATGAAATCCCGACCCGATGACGGGCCGGATGGCCTCGCCCCAGCCGATCCTGCCGGCCGCCATCGTGCCCAGCACGAGAAGCGTGATCGCCGTCATGGCACGGAGCCGCCCCGCGGTGGCCTGTTGATAGCACCGGGTGGAGACGAACCTGCTCAGCAGCTTCACCGCCGCGGGTGTGAGGAGCGCGTACCCGAGGAGCACCAGCAGGAACCACAGGTGCAGGTACCAGTTCAACCGGCCTTCGAACGCGGGAGCCATGCAGGCTCGCAGGAAGTCGGCGAACGAGATGTCGCTACGGTTGTGGAAGCGGGAGATCAGCCACAGTGTCGGCGGGTTGAACAGCACGAGCGTCGCCGCCAGCGGCACGCCCACCGCCGCCAGCCTGCGCCGGAGGGCGAGCCCGGGCCCGTATTTCGCGGTGAGCATCGCGGAGAGAAAACCCGAGATGACGAAGAATGCCTCCATCCGGAAGAGGCCGGAGGCCCGCGCTATCCCGTCGAAGACGGGGTCGTCCCCGAGCGTGGCCACGTGGACGAAGACGCCGATCAGCATGATGACACCGCGCAGCGCGTCCAGGTGGTGGTAGCGCACGCCCGCGGTGGATGCTCCCGCGGCGGGTACTGCCTCCCGCTCCCCCACGAGTCCCTTCCTTCCCGTTTCCGGCCGACGGATACACGCTTTCCCGGCGCCGGATGACGTCGGGAGGAAGCGCAAGGGCTCGCGAAATACTACGCTTCGGAACGTGTCGACCAATGTCGCGCCACGTCACTTGCAGGCGGTTCCCGGGATGAGATGAGACACCATCAGTAAAAGGCTGAGCCGCGCCAGACCATCGAGCCGGAGGGCCGGGACGGAGCTACCGCAGAATTCCTACGAACGGGCTGCCGGAAACAGCCGGAGGGCCTTGTGACCGCGAGAACAAAAGGGGTTCACCATGCGCGCTTCCCGGCATGAAATTCATACCGTGCCGAGGTCGCGGGCGGCGGGCCGCGCGCTCGGGTCGGTTGCCTGCGGCGGGCGGTCTGCCGCACGCTCGGCCAGCCGACTCCCGCCAGTGCGCGCGGCGGGGGCGGCGCGAGCCGCGGAGGTGTTCGGATGGCCGCACAGGACGGCGTGATCTCGGTCGGGTTCGTCGCCGGGGCCGATCTGAAACGGGCCGCCGCGCTGGAGGACCTGCCGATCGACTCGCTGTGGACGGGCGGGCACGTCGCCTCCCGGAACCCGTCGGGCGAGGCGATGATGAGCCTGGCCCGCCTGTCAGCGGTGACCGAACGGGTACGCATCGGGACGTCGATCCTGCTCCTGCCGCTGTACGCACCGGCGATCGTGGCCAAGCAGGTCGCCGACCTGGACCGGGCCACCGGCGGGCGGCTCGTCCTCGGCGTGGGCATCGGCGGCGAGTACCCGCAGGAGTTCAGCGCCTGCCAGGTTCCGGTCCGGGAACGCGGGCGGCGCACCGACGAGGCCATCGGCCTGCTCCGGCGGCTCTGGACAGCCCAGACGATCTCCCACGACGGGCCGTTCTACCCGATGACGGACGTCCGGATCCACCCGGCGCCGGCCCAGCCCGGCGGCCCGCCCGTCATCGTCGCCGGCCGGAAGGAGCCGGCGATGCGCCGCGCCGCGCTGCTCGGTGACGGCTGGATGCCCTACCTGTACTCGCCCCGCCGCTACGCGGCCTCGGCGCGGACCATCCGTCAGGCCGCGGCCGACGCCGGACGTGATCTGAGCGGATTCGAGTGGTACGCGTTCGTGTTCGTCAACGTCGATCCCGACGGCGACCGAGCACGCGAGGAGGCCGCGCGCACGATGGGCGGCACCTACAACCAGGACTTCAAGACCATGGTCGACAGCGTGGCGGCGGCCGGGACGGCGGAGGAGGTCACCAGCAAGCTCCGCGACTTCGTCGACGCCGGTGCCCGGCACTTCATCTTCATGCCCGCGCCAGGCACCGGCGACCCCGACCGCATAGTCCACCGTCTGCTCGACGAGGTGATCCCCCCGCTACGCGCGCACGGGAACGAGCAGGCGGCCGCCCGGGCTGGGGATGAGGCCGCGCGCTGAGGCCGCACACCGCGGTGCGGTGAAAGGACGTCCCGGACGTCACCCGGCGCGGCGGGCGGCGAGGGCCGCGCGGATCATCGGGATCCGCAGCGGCATACGCGCCCACGCGCCGGCGGCGAGGGCGAGGTCACGGGGCCGGCCGCCGCCACGGCGAGCCCGGGCGGTGGCGTCCAGCGCCATCTGCAGGTTCCCCGGCCATACGCCGACGAGCAGGGCGGCGCTGGCCGGCCCGGCCCAGGACGCCTTCGTGAGCAGCCCGGCCGGACGGACTGCGAAAGCGTCACTGGTGTATCGAACCATCACGGCGCCGGACATGCGGCGCGGCACCGGCAGCCCACAGGTCTTCCGCCCCGAGAAGTGGACAGCACCCATCCGTTCGCGCCGCCTGCGGTAAAGACCGCAGAAGATTCGCCCCGCCGTCCCGCTACTGATATTCTCCGAATTCTGGCGTTCGGGACGCGATCGGGGGCGATTATGGCGTCCGACGGATCAAAAGATCAGGTGCCGGACGGGGCGGCATCCACCGCCGGCCCGTACGGACAATCATGCGTCGAGATCGAGCAGGGCATCGTCGACCTGCTCGATCTGGCTCCGACTCTGGCCGCGGAAACCAGCCGGCGGCTGCTGGTCAGCAGGACCGAGAGGCGGCTCGGAGTCCAACTGCAGGTACCGGACGCCCCCTACCGCAGGCAGTGGTTCATAGGTTTCGTCGACGCCTGCTGCGCACACCCCAAGGGTCCACGAGCACTTGCCCAGGCGCTCTGTGTCCTGGAGCCGGCTTCCGTCACCGCCCGGTCCGTACAGAACCTGGTGGACTGTTGGGAGACAGCGAGATCCGCCGCGGGTCCGACCGCTGGAAACGGGCACGGCTCGCCCGCACGGGCACCGTCGCACCGCGCGGAGGCCCTCTCGGGCGGAGACCTCACGCCGGGCCGGGACGACGAGGCGCTGACCGGGCAGGAATGCGCCGCACTAGCGGCCGCCTTCCACACGGCCGTCGCGCAGCGACAGGTTCTGACGGATGCCGGCCTGCCGATCGACAAACAGCCGAATCCGGACGGGCTCACGTCAGAGGAGTTCTGGCGGGAGGTCAGTCGCCTACTCGCCGACGGAATACTTACCGACGGGCGACGACGCGTTCTCACCGAGGCGCACCGCCGCTTTCCCGGTAACCGTTTCCTGCGCAACGGACGCCCGTGAACCACGCGGAACGGCGGTCACCGGGCGCCTTCCGTCCGTCCGGTCGCTAAGGGTACACGATGACAGCATCGGCACCCTTCGACACCGCCGCGACCGCTGCTATCGCGGTCATTCGCTCGGAGCTGGAGGACCGTATCGCAGGAATACTGCACGGCTGTCGCGAACTACACGGCGACAGCAGCCGTCGCCTTCTTCTCTCCCAGGTCGAACGGCATTCCGGCGTCGCGATCCCGATTGCCGAGTACCCCAGCTCCCGCCAGTGGTTCATAGGGTTCGTCGAGGCGTGCTGCGGCACGCCGGCCGGCATCCGGGCCATCATCGCCGTCGCCCGTGTGTTCGGGCTCGGCCCCGCGGTCACCGTCCCGCTCACCTGCCTCCACGACGAGTGGGATGCCGCACCCACAGCCGTCGACGCGGGAGAGGATCTGTGGGCCAGGCTCAGATCCGAGCTCACGGCGACGACCCGGGCCGCGGCCGTCGCCGCCTGCCGGCTCTCACCCCAGGCGGGGCTGTCGCTCCCGCCGGCACACTGCTCCAACGGCTGGCTGGTACTGCTGCATCTCGCCGGCCGCAACGCCGGCCCGGACGGGCTGCCGGTCTACATCTCCTATCTCGAAGGCATTCTCGACCAGCTCTCACCCGGGACCCGCGCCATGGTCGAGCACTGGAACCAACGCCGCGCCTACGAGCTGGGGCTGACCGGCAGACTCAACGACACACGGCTCCGGAGAGGTGCCCGCGCCACCGCGGCACGGCAGAATGTGCATGTCATTCTGCAGTTTGAGCTGGACCACCTGGACCCGTCGACGCACCTGGTCTCCTGGTGGCGACAATGGGACGAGGAGTCGGCGGTTTTCGAACGAGGTGCCCGATTCGTTCCCGTCCCGCCGGGCGACCTGGAGATGTTAACCGAAAAAGTCGTGACCGACACCGAGGCTCTCCTCTCGGAGCGGGAGGACCAGATAATTCTTGAATTCGTCCTCCCCATCGATCTGATGCACCTTCCCGTCGAACGCTGGCCGAAGGAGAGCGGTTCGGTCCTGCCGAAGCAGCTCGGTTGCGACTATCCCGTCGTGGTGCGAAGCCTGGAGCGGGTACACAACCCGCACTGGCGGCGGGCGTGGCGCATACGGTGGCGGACGCTGCACGAGAAGCAGGATTCGGCGAGCACGTGGCAGATCAGGGACGACGGAGACGGCTACATCCAGAGGCTCGATGCCGACCTTCTCTCCGACGAGAACCTGGTGGCCGCGGTCCTCAGCGGCGCTCCTGCGCCGGCCCGCGCCACCGCGGCCGAGCTGGAGATCGTCCTGCGCTGTGGCCTGCCCGTGATTCTGTGGCACCGTGACGGCACCGCGGCCCCGACGGTTTCCGACGCGGTGAAGGAGTTCGTCGATCTCGGCGGCCCGGCCGATCTCCGAGCGCGTACCCACCGGCTCCGACTCGACGCCGCACGCTCGGAAGTTTCAAAAGGCGATCATCTCGGGCACAATCTCGTTATTTTATGGGATGACCCGAACCGGCGGCCGGAGAGGGGTCCAGACGATTCCCTCTCCGTCGGAGGAGAGGTGCAGCAGTGAACAGCGACGGTGGGGGCACCGCACGAGGCCGGCAGTCGGAGAGCTGGTGGCTTTTCCACGGCACGGGGGAACCGGCGGACGTGGCCGCGCTTCACACGCGCTGGCCGCCGGCGCCACCGTGGCGGGAGTTCAACGGCGGTCCCGAGGCTCCGGCGCCGCCCGACGACGCCGCCGAGACCCGACGGCGGCTGGGCGTGATCCCGGCTGGTCTGTTCACCGCGGACCAGATCTCGGTGATCAATTCGGCGATATATCTCCGGCGCCCACTCCTCGTCACCGGCGGACCCGGTTCCGGAAAATCGAGTCTCGCCTACATGATCTCCGCCGAGCTCGGGCTGGGTCGTGTGCTGCGATGGCCCGTCACCAGCCGGACGACACTCCGCTCCGGCCTCTACGAGTACGACGCGATGGGCCGCGCGCAGGCGACGCTGCAGGTCCGGTCCGCCGATCCGCCGATCCGCCGCCACACGCGCGCGCTCCGGGAGGACGGGGCGGACACCGGCCGCGCCCGGCCCGGGGGATCCGCGGCGCCCCCGGTAGGTGACTTCATCCAGCTCGCGCCGCTCGGCACGGCGCTACTTCCGCGACCTCTCCCGCGCGTCCTCCTGGTGGACGAGATGGACAAGAGCGACTTCGACCTCCCGAACGACCTCCTGAACATCATCGAGGACGGCGAGTTCGACATTCCCGAGCTCACGAGAATCCGCGAGGCACAGAGCGAGGTAGCGGTGAACACCGCCGACCGCGGCCGGACGGCGAAGATCCGCAACGGTGTGGTGCGGTGCCGGGCCTTTCCGATCATCGTGATCACCAGTAACGGAGAGCGCGAGTTCCCGCCCGCCTTCCTACGCCGATGCGTTCGGATGGAGATACCCAGCCCGTCGGCCGAGAATCTCGCCGCCCTGGTCGCGGCGCACTTCCCCCGGGGTTCGGCCGAGCACCATGAGATCCTCGAGAATTTCGTGGCCAGGCGGGCTTCCGGAGCGCTGCTGGCCGCCGACCAGCTGCTCAACGCGGTGCATCTGACGGCGGTCGGCGCCCTGCCCGCGGACGATCGGGCCCGCGGCGAACTCCTGGACGCGATCTGGCGACGCCTCGATCCGGATGCCGGGTTCTGATGGCCCCCGAGCCGGTGTCGGCGCAGGTTCGCGCGTCTCCTCGCGAGATCGCGGATGCGGTCTGGCTTTCCGCGTTCCTGGAGCCGGAGCCGAGCGTCCCGGAGAGCACCGTGGACGCACACGGCGACGTCCAGCCGACGTGGGCCGGCCCGGCTGAACCGGCCGCCACCGAGGTCATCGCCGATGACTACCGGAGCCATCCGGAGGCGGGTGAGAGACCGGCGGAAGCGCCGGGCACCGGCGCCCTCCCCCGCGCCTCTGACGGGATGGTTCCAGCCAGAGCACCACGGAACGTGGATATGCAGCCCTCGGTGGCCACGTTCGCAGAAGTTTCCACTCCCGCCCGGCACGAGGTCGCCGGCGTCCAGACCACCACGGCCGGAGCCTATACACCAGTCACGCTGAGTGAGACGGCTCGAGGTATGGCCCGAGCCCTGGCAAGCCTCCGGCAGACTGTGTCGTCGGCGATCAACGTAGATCTCGACGAGGAGGCCACCGCTGAGCGGCTCGCGGGTGAGGCGCTCGCCATGCCTGTTCACCGCGCACGGCTCGAACGGCGATGGGACATGACCCTCGTCATCGACACGAGCACCTCGATGCACGCGTGGCGCGACGAGGCGGCGCGGCTGGTCGCAGCGCTCGAGCGCTGCGGGGTTTTTCGTGACGTGGACCATTGTTATGTCGACACAGACGTCGAGACGGCCGCTGAGCTGCGGCTGCGTGGATCGCGCACTTTCACCGGCACGCGGTCGCCCGACCTTCTGGTACGGCCCGGCCGCGACCACGTTGTCTGGATCTACTCGGACACCCTGGGCAGGGCATGGCGTTCGCACACCGTGTTCTCGCTTCTGTGGCGATGGGCCGGGAAGGCGAACACCGCCGTGCTGACGCCGATCAATCGGCGCATGTGGCACAACACGAACATCCGTTCATATCCCATGCTTGGTTCGGCGAGGCTTGGCCCGGCGCCCGCCTCGGGAATGTCGTGGTCCTTCCGCCAGTCCTGGGACAAGAGGCTGTTCGCGCTGGACGTCGATATAGAACACGCACGCCCGATCCCTGTTCTGGAACAGAGTCGCCATGCTGTGGAAAAGTGGGCGCGGGCGCTGGCGGGCCGGGCTGACGGCCGAACCGAGCTGCCGGTCATGCTCGTTCCACCGGTCACCCGCACGGTTGTCCCGGCGGAGACCGCGGATACCGACGCGACACGCCGGAACTCCACCGACGATGCCGGCTGGCAGCAGGTGGCGGCATTCCACAATGCCGCCACCTCACCAGCATTCGACCTGGCGACGCATCTGGCCGCCGCACCGCTCACCTGGTCAATGATCGATCAGGTGATCGCGATGACCCCTGGTGCCGACCGGCGAGAACTCTCCGAGCTGTTCATGCACGGGCTCCTCGCCCGGACGGGCCCGTCCGCCGCGGCGGCCACCGGGCACGTGCCGGGGGCCGAGGCGGAGATAGTCCTCGACTTTCTCCCCGGAGTTCGTGCCAACCTGCTCGCGTTCGGCCGTCAGCGCGACACCATCCGCGTGCTGAAGGCTGTCTGTGACCATCTGGGACCCGACATCGCGATGGTTCGGCATCTTCGACAGGCGATAGATTCGCCCGGATCGGCGCCGATTCCTGAGGTGACGCCCGCCAGTGCGCCTTTCCTCGCGGTGGAGGAGACAGCGTTGTCCGCCTTGTCCGGTCCGTTCCTGGCGCGAGCACGCCGTATTCAGGAGCATTTTGTGGCAGCGGCGGACAAGCAGCACATCCTCACATCCACCCAGTCACCGGCAGTAGTTAGTAACATGCCCTCGGTGACAGCCGATATTAGCGCTGCGTCAGACACCGACAGCGGCGACGAGATCTCCGTTCCGCCGCCACCCCGCGCGCCGACGGACGGCGACGACCCAGACCGCCTAGGGGATAGCCAGCTAGGGGGTAACCGGACACATCTGAAAGGAGATGTTTTGACCTCGACCACCGAGACCTCAACGGCGAAGCAGCAGCAGGCGCGCCAGCACCCGGTGGTGTTCGGAAACGTCCCCCAGCGAAACCCGTATTTCACCGGGCGCAACGGACTTCTCCGCGAGCTTCACACGAGGCTCGGCCACGGCACCACCGCGGTACTGCCGGAAGCTCTGCACGGAATGGGCGGGGTGGGTAAATCCCAGCTCGCGGTGGAGTACGTATACCGGCACCAGGCCGACTACGACATCGTGTGGTGGATACCGGCCGAACATTCCACACAGATCGGCAAGGCGTTGGCGGAACTCGCCCAACGCCTTGGCCTGGCGGTCGGCGGGGAGGCGAACACGGCCGTTCCGGCGGTGCGGGAGGCCCTGCGGATCGGCGTCCCCTACGACAACTGGCTCCTCGTTTTCGACAACGCGGAGGATCCCCGCGTCGTTCGAGAATACTTCCCACAGGGCGGAAACGGAAAGATCCTGGTGACGTCGCGAAACGCGCAGTGGTCCAGTATCGCACGCCCTCTGGAGGTGGACGTCTTCAGCCGGGAGGAGAGCGTGGAGCTCCTCCAGAAGCGCGACACGGACCTCACCGACCACGACGCCGGCCGCCTCGCCCGGGCGCTCGGAGATCTTCCTCTCGCGGTGGAGCAGGCGGCCACCTGGCGCGCCGAGACGGGAATGAGCGCCGACGAGTACCTCACCCTCTTCCAGGAGAAAAGGGACGAGCTGCTCGGCACCTCTCCCCCGATGGACTACGAGCTCCCCGTTCAGGCCGCGTGGAACCTGTCCCTGGATCGTCTCGCGGACCGCAACCCGGCGGCGCTGAGGCTCCTCCAGGTGTGTTCCTTCTTCGCGCCGGAACCGATTCCACGGCAGGTCTTCCGGCGCGGGCGCAACATTATGATCATGCCGGAGCTGGACGCGGCCCTGCGCGACCCCTTCAAGCTGAACATGGCCATCCGGGAGATCACCCGGTACGCGCTCGCCCGGGTCGACCACCGGACGAACTCGATCCAGATGCACCGCCTGGTGCAGACCGTGCTGCGCGGTCGGATGACCCCCGACGAGCGGGAGACGATGCGGCACGGCGCCCATCTGCTGCTCGCCGCCAACGATCCGGACGAGCCCAGCAACCCGGAGAACTGGGAGCAGTACTCCGAGCTCTATCCGCACGTCATCGCGTCCGAGGCCATCGGCAGCCGTGACCCCTTCGTCCGCGACCTGCTCGTGCACGAGGTGGAATACCTGTTCCGGTGGGGTGACCACGAGGGAAGCCTCACGCTCGCACAGCAGACGTACGACGCCTGGACCGGCAGCCCGGATCTTGGCGAGGAGGATCCGCACAGCATCACCATGGCCGGCTGGGTCGGCTGGGTCAGTTACATCAGCGGCCGCTTCGCGGAGGCCGCCCGGGTCAACAAGCGGCTGCTGGAACTGTGCGAGCAGGTCCACGGCGACAACCACACCGAGACCCTCGAGGCGCTGGGAAACGTCGGCGCGGACCGGGTGGTCGCCGGCGATTTCGAGGACTCGCTAAGATTCGCGCGCGAGCGGCACCGGCGCGCCGTGCGCGCTTACGGGCCGGGTGACACGGTCACCCTCGACGCGGCCCACAACGTGGGGCTCGGCCTGCGGCTCCTCGGCAGATTCCAGGAAGCCAAGGAACTCGACCAGGAAACCTGGGAACGCCGCGTACAGCTGGTCGGCGAGGACAACATCGAAAGCCTCCGCACCTACAGCAACCTTCTCGTGGACGAACGTGAACTCGGCGACTACCAGGGGGTACGCATCCGGCTCGAAGACGTGGTGGAACGCGTCCGCCGGCTGGTGAAGAACATCGAGGACCATCCCGAGCTGCTCCGGGTGTCGGGACTCCTCGCGATCGCGCGCCGGAAATCCGGTGACCACGACAGCGCCCTCGAGCTCTCCCGGGACGTGGAACGTCGCTCCCTGCGGCGCTACAGCAAGGACTATCCGCGCACGATCGGTGCCGCGCTGGCCCTGTCCATCGATCTCCGGCACGCCGGGGAGCTGGCCGAGGCACGCGAGCTGTGTGAGGCCACCAGAAGGCGCTTCGACCGCGCGTTCGGTGCCACCCATCCACACACGCTTGCCGCAACGGTGGACCTCGGTGTCATCTCACGGCTCGCCGGCGATCTGGAGACCGCGTCCGAGCTGAGCCGAACCGGCCTGGATGGGCTTCGCAGCAGGCTCGGCGAGGACCACGCACACACGATGATCGCGGCGACGAATCTCGCCAGCGACCGCTACGCCCTCGGCGAGTTCCAGACCGCGCACGACATGGACGTGGCGACGCTGGAACGCAGCCGCCGCATCCTCGGCGAGAACCATCCGTCCACCCTCGCCTGTGCCAGCAACCTGGCACAGGACCTGCGAGCCCTCGGCGAGGACGGCCCGGCGGAGAACCTCCTCGCCGACACCGTCGTGCAGCTCGACAGGGCTCTGGGCAAGGGCCATCCGGCGACCCGCGCCGCCGCCAGCTTCGTCCGGGCCGACTGCGACATTGATCCGTTCGTGTGAGACGGGCGTCGGTCAAGACGCCGACGCGTGCGAGCGGCTCGTTGTGCCCACGGTAGCGGGCCGATCAGTGCACTGCCTCCTACGAGTCGCCGGGCCTCGGCGCGGGGGCGGACGACGTATCCGCCCCCGCGCCGCGGACCGGGTCCTCGTTCGGGGGAAGCTCACCCAGCCATCCGGCGAGGCCGACCGGCGCCGGTCGGGGGGCGGGGGGCGCCCCCACCCCCCCGGCCCCCCCCCCGCCCCGCGCCCGCCCGGGGC
>NZ_CASGGV010000014.1:0-19424 GCF_949319125.1 Frankia sp. Hr75.2
TGGCTTCCGCGGTCAGAATGATGGACCAGGCCGTCGAGCCGCTCGTCACGAGCCCAGATGGCCATTTCCAGTGCGTCCAGGGGAAGACTGGTACGCATGTGGGAGGCCAGCCGCCACCCGACGATCCTGCGGGAGAACACGTCGACCACGAACGCGACGTAGGCGTCCCCCAGCGACGTCGCGACGTAGGTGAAGTCGGCTACCCACAGCCGGTTCGGCCGGTCTGCGGTGAAGTTGCGTCGGACCAGGTCCGCGGGCCGCTCGGCCGCCGGGTCCGCCACCGTGGTCCGCCGCTTGCGATCACCACGGACCGCGCTGACCAGGCCCAACTCGCCCATCAGCCGCTCGACGGTGCAGCGGGCAACCTGCACGCCCTCCTCGCGCAACGCCAGCCAGACCTTCCGCGCCCCGTAGACCTCCAAGTTCTCCTTGTACACGCGGACGATCTGTTCTTTCAGTCCGGCGTCGCGTACAGACCGGGCCGACGCCGGTCTGCTTTTCGCGGCGTAATACGTCGACGGGGCAAACTGCAGAATCCCGCAGATCGGCTCGACCCCGGCCACATCCTTGTGGTCGTCGATGAACGCGACTACCTCGGCAGTCGCGGGTCGAGCTCCCGCGCGAAGAAAGCCGACGCCGCCTTCAAGATCTCGTTCGCTCGGCGCAGCTCACGGTTCTCACGTTCAAGCTCGGCGATCCGCTGGGCGTCCGCAGTCGAAATACCCGGCCGCGCTCCGTCGTCGATCTCGGCCTGCTTCACCCAATAGCGCAGGGACTCCGCACCAACCCCGAGCTTGTCGGCGACCGCCTTGATCGCTCCGGTCCGCTGGCCGGACTCCTTACGGACTTCGAAGACCATCCGGACCGCACGCTCGCGTAGCTCGGCCGGGTACTTGTTGGGAGTCGGCACGGCTCTCATCCTTCCAAGGTCAAGAGCCTCCACCAGACCCGGGGCGGTTCAGTTCGACTTCTGTCGGTCTGTCGCCTGCTGCCGTGCGTGTCGAGTCCGGTGGTGACGTGTGCGTGGGGCCGAGGAGGCGTTCGAGGAGCCGTGGCTGACCCGGCCAGGCGGCCAGCAGGACGTCGCGGGGCACCTGGCGGCCCGCGTAGCGTAAGGCGAGCGCCACGACGACGATGTCGTCGAGGGGGCCGATCACGGGCAGGAACTCGGGGATCAGGTCGATGGGGCTGGCGACCCACAGCCCGGCGATCAGTACAGCGATCTTCGCTTTTCGTGGTACCTGGGGGTTCTTCCGGAGCCGGCGCACTGTCGTCAGGCAGTCGGGGATGAAGGCGGCGAGGTCTCGCAGGACCCCGGGCGGCAGCCGCTGGGCGAGTAGGAGGAGCACCCCCCAGCTGGCCACCAGGCATCCGGCGGCGATCCCCAGGCTGACAAGCCAGTCACGCATGGTCGGTCTCCTCGTCCAGGGGGCGTGGACGGCGCGGTAGACGCCCGGAAGATCCCCGCGGGTGCGGGGACGACTCTTGCTGAGCTGTGGTTTTACCGGTGTGGGCGGGCGGACAGTAGAGGCAACCGCCCTCCGGGCGGCCCTTGACCCCGGAGCCACTGCGGGACCCGGGGGCAGCGAACAACGGCCGGCCCAAGCTGCCTGCTCCACGACACGCGGCCGACCCCACCAGCGTCGGCTCAATGACCCGCGCACGCAACCAGCCAAAAGCAACCCTCAAAGCCCTTGACCGGCCCCGCTCCTTCCGTGGTCGAGTCGGCCCCGGTCTTGGCGGCGGCGGTTGACCTGGCGGGACTGTCCAGCTAACGGCTCTGCCGCACTTCCGGTGGTGACTGTGCGTTAGCCGAGCAGGATCCGGTGGCGGAGGAGCGGGAAGCCGGCTCGGCCGTGCATCTGGCGCATGATCTTCTTGGTTTTGGTGTTCACGCCTTCGGTGCCGCCGTTGCTGTAAGGCAGGGTGAGCGCGTTGTTCACGGCGTCCCGGTCGAGGTCGAGGCCGCGGGTGTAGGCATGCAGGTGGGGCAGGTCGGCGGCCCGCGCGGTGGTGATCCATGCGGTGAGACGGTCGTCGTTGCCGTCGGTGGGGTCGAGCAGCGCGGCGAAGCCGCGGATCAGGCCGGCGAGGGTGGTCATCTCGGGGCAGGCGGCGGTGAGCTGGTCGAGCCGGTCACGTTGGGCGTCGGTGAGGGTGTCGGGTCTGGTGAGCAGCAGGCGGGTCAGGGCGCGTGGGGACATCGCCGGCTGGTCACCGTCGAGCCGGCCGGAGTTGATGTAACGGACGAGCAGGTTGTGGCTGCCCGTGTAGCCCTGCTCCCGGATCTCGCGGAACAGGCGCAGGACCGGAACGGCGGGTTCCTCGGCCCGGCGGCGCTTGAGATGGTCGCGGTAAGGGTCGACCAACGTCGGGCGGAACGCCGGCGCACGGATCAGCCGTTCCGGCTCGGGGACGCGGGCGTAGCGCTTGACCGTGTTCAGGGAGAGATTGAGCCTTCGTGCGCAGTCCAGCAGACCCACGCCCTGATCGAGCAGGCCATGAACCCAATGGCCATGCTTTAAGTGATCGCCGGCTGGTAGGTTGGTGATGTGGCTCATGACGGGGCTGAGGGATTGTCGCCGGAAGGCTGGCTGCCGGATCGGGTGTCGGTGGGGGCGTTGACGAAGGTGTTCCCGCCGGATCTGGTGGACCGGGTCCTCGAGGCGACGGACACGGTGGAGGTGCGCCGCCGGCTGCTGCCGTCCCGGCTGGTGGTGTATTTCGTGTTGGCGCTGTGGTTGTTCCGGGGCCGTAACTGCGGTTACGGGCAGGTGGTCTCCAAGCTGGTGGATGCCTTCTACCACCGTCGCCGCGCCGCTGACCTGCTGGCGGGGCTGCCGTTGGACCCGGCCGGTACGGTGGACGCCGGCTCCGGCCGTACGTGGAGGCCACCGAACGTCTCCTCGCTGGTCCGGGCGCGCGCCCGGGTCGGAGCGGACCCGTTGCACATGCTGTTCGACGAGGTCGCCGGCCCGGTCGGCGCGCAGGGTGCCGCCGGGGTGTTCCTCTGCGGGCTGCGGGTCGTCTCGATGGACGGGACCACCACCGACCTGCCTGACACGCCAGCCAACGAGGCGGTGTTCGCCCGGCCGTCCAACGCCGGCCGGGCGGGGGCGTTCCCGCAGGTCCGGTGGCTGGTGGCGGCCGAGTCCGGGACCGGCGCCCTGGTCGGCGCCACGTTCGGCCCGTACACGGTCGGGGAGCAGAGGCTGGCCGCGGACCTGCTGGGCGCGTTCGGTCCGGGGATGCTGGTGCTGGCCGACCGTAACTTCCTGTCTCACCGGCTGGCCCGCGACGTGCTGGCGACCGGCGCGCACATCCTGTGGCGGGCCTCGGCGTCGTTTGCCCTCACCCCGACAAAGGTGCTGGCTGATGGCACCTACCAGGCCCGGTTGAACCCCGCCCGCGGGGCCGACGGCGCGGCGGTCACGGTCCGGGTAGTCGAATACACCGTGCACACCACCACCGGCGGCGCCGAATCCTGTTCGGAGCTGTTCTGCCTGGTCACAGACCTCCTCGACGTCGAGGAGTACCCAGCGTTGGACCTGGCCTGCGCCTACCCGGACCGGTGGGGCTGCGAGACCGTGATCGGTCACCACAAGACCGACATGGGCGAAGGCCAGCCCGTCCTGCGCAGCAAGGACCCCGAAGGCGTCGCCCAGGAGATGTGGGCGCTGTTCGCCGTCTACCAGGCGATCCACACCCTCGTCGGCGCCGCCGTGGACGCCACCGGGATCCCACCAGGCAGGATCAGCTTCCCGCACGCCCTGGCCGCCGCGACCGACACCGTCACGGCCGGATTTCCCCCCTCACCAGCTTGACCTGGCGCTGGCCACCTTCCTCCTCAAGATCCTGCGACCCGCGACGTTCGTTCGCGACCGCCCCGACCGCGCCAGCCCGCGCAGAACCAAGAAGACCGGTGACTTCCCCGCCCGCCGGCCCGGCGAACCCAGCGTGGTCAACGTCAGCCGACGCATCGAACTCCACTGCCTCGACCGGCCACGATCACCTTAAAGCAGCGCCATTGGGCCATGAACCTGCGCCCAGCGCTGTCGGGTGGTCTGAGCGCGGGGCCCCTCGGTCGGCGGCGGGCCGGCCTTCGCCCAGCAGGCGCTGTGCGCCGCGACCTCCCGGCGGACGGCCTCGGCGAGGCCATGCCACAAGTGCCACCGGTCTCCTACCTGCCGAGCGTCGGGCAGGACACGGCGGACACCCTCGGCGTAGGCACCGGAGCCGTCCCGGCAGACGACCTCAACGCCGGGATGAGCCCGCAGCCAGGCCTCCAGAGCATCCGCGCCGCGGTCGGGCAGGACGTCGACGCGGCGGCGGGTCTCGACGTCGATCAGAATCGTGGCGTAGCGGTGGCGGCGGCGCAACGCGAAGTCGTCCACACCCAGGACCCGTGGGACCTGCAACCGCGGCAGCGGAAGGCGCAGCAGGCAGCGCAGCGCCGTGTCCCGTGACAGCCGTACCGACAACGCGCTCAACAGCCGGGCCCCGCCGCGGCCCGCGAGTTCCCGGACCACCGCGCCGACCTGGCCCGCCAACCGGACGGTGCGCCGCTGGTAACGCTCCAGCACACCCGGGACCTGCTCCCGGAACGTCCGCAGACAGCCCCGGGTCGGACACACGAGCCGACGGACCCGCACGGTCAGCAGCACCCGGCGCGCGTCCAGCGCCACATCCGCCGGCGTCCGCACGTGGTAGCTGTGCACCCGCGCCGTCAGCGCCCCGCACCGCGGGCAGGCGGCCGGCCGGTCCGGAGTCCGCGCCGCGACCCGGATCCGGTCACCCTCGTCCGCCACGTCCTCCACGACCAGCGGCGCCAACCCCGCAAACACCACCGCCACCAGGCACTCCACACCAACCATGACGGATCGTGACACGGCGGGCCACGTCGGCTACCACCGGATGTGCGGCAGAGCCGTTGTTCTTACAGTCCCGACCTGGCCGAACGGGTCGGGGCCGGCTGGCGGCCGTCCAGTCCGCCGGTGACCGAGGTTGGCCGTGGTTCAGGTCGTGCTGAGGGGCTGGCCGGTTTCGAGGAGGGTTTTGAGGCCGGACAGGACGCGCATCCATCCGGTGTCGGCGACCCGCGTGGCGGTTTTGGGGGCGGCCTCGAGATGGTCGTGTACGACAGTGAGCAGACTGACCTGGTCTTCGCCGGGGGTGATCTGCCAGGTGACCCGGCTGGGTGGTTCGCCGGCGAGGTCGGGGTTGTAGAGGGCGCGGTAGCTCACGACGAGGCGGTGCGGTTTGTCGGCGTCGAGGACGGTTTCATCGCCCCAGAGGGCGGAGCGGTCAGGTGAGTGGTAGCGGAACGGTGAGCCGATCTCGCCGGTGGTCTCGACGAGAGCGCCGAACAGGTAGCCGGGGCTGAATGCGGGCTTGGTGATCGCGTCCCAGATCTGCTGGGGAGTTGCGCGGACGAAGACGTGGTAGGTCTGGGTCGTGGGCGCGGTGATCGTGGTCATGTGCGGTCCTGTTCGTCGGGGTGGGCGGGGGTTGGGGTGGGGCTCAGTCAGCCGGGTCGGCTGCAGGAATGACGAAGTTCGGGGTGTCGGCCTCAGTCTCGGGCTTGGGCTGCGCCGTCTGGGTCCGGATGTTGGGGGCGCGTAGGGCGATGAAGGCGGCGGCGAGGACGGACAGGCTGCCGGCGAGCAGCGCGCGCTGGAGACCGGAGGTGAGTGCCTGGGCCGGGGCGGCGTGTTCGGCGAGCACATGGTTGGTACGAGCGGTGGCGAGCGCGGAGAAGATCGCCAGTCCGAGCGCGGAGCCGAGTTGCAGGGAGGTGTTGAGCAGCCCGGCGGCGAGCCCGGCCTTGTCGGTGGGGACTCCGGCGTTGGCGGCGGTGGTGACGGTGACGAACACGGCGCCGAGCCCGACGGACATGACCAGCAGGCCGGGGAGCAGGTCGGTGAGGTAGGAGCCGTCGACGGGAATCCGGGACAGGTAGTACATCCCGCCGGCGGCGATGAGCGAACCACCGGCGATGATTGGCCGGGTTCCGACCCGGGGCATGAGCTGTGAGGAGACTCCGGCGGCGAGGACGATGCCGGCGGTGACGGGCAGGTAGGCCGAGCCGCCCCGGATCGGGGAGTAGCCGAGCACGTTCTGCATGTAGAGCGTCAGGAAGAAGAACATCGACAGGAAGCCGGCGAAAGCGATCAGTTGGGTGGCGTTGGCGGCTGCGAGGCCCTTGACGCGCAGGATGGAGAAGGGGAACAGGGGATCGCGGACACGGCTCTCGTTGACAGCGAAGGCGGCGAGCAGGACACCGGCGGTAGCCAGTTCACCGATGGTGCGCGCGGTGCCCCAGCCAGTGTCGGGAGCCTTCACCAGCGCGTAGATGCCCAGCAGCATTCCGCCGGTGACCAGGATCGCCCCGCCGACGTCGAAGCCGGCGCGGGGCGCATGCCGCCGATCGGCGGGGACGAGTCGGAACGCGGTGGCGACGATGAGGACGCAGACCGGGATGTTGACGAACAAAACCCAGCGCCAGCCGGGTCCTTCCGACAGCACCCCGCCGCCGAACACGCCGACGGCGGCACCCAACCCGCTGATCGCGCCCCACACGCCGAGGGCACGGGTCCGGTCGCGTTCCTCGGTGAAGGTGGTGATGAGGATCGACAGGCCGGCGGGGGCCATCAACGCGGCGCCGACGCCCTGGGCCACCCTGGCGCCGACGAGCATCCCGGCGTTCGCGGCGAGTCCGCCGGCAAGGGAACAGAGCGCGAACACGATCGTGCCGGCGACCAGCATCCGCCGTCGGCCGAGCAGGTCCGCCGCCCGGCCGCCGAGCAGGAGGAACCCGCCGTAGGTCACGACGTAGCCGGACAGTACCCACTGCAGGCTCTGCTGGGAGAAACCCAGATCGCGCCGGATCGACGGCAACGCGACGTTCATGATCGAGGAATCGACGAGGTCGAGGAACTGGACCGCGCACAGCAGCAGCGTGAGCACGCCGCGGCGGGTGGCGAGGAGGGAAGTGGACGGGGCAGTCACGGCCACCCTTCGGATTGGACGAAACCGTCCAGTCTGACGTTAGACCAAAGTGGACGATCCCGTCCAGAGTTTGGTGGACGGAATCGTCCAGTTCAGGTGGTGGTCCAGTTCAGGCGGCGAAGGTGCGGACGTACGCGAGCGCCGCGTCGGCCGCGACCCGGAGCGACTGGACGTCGCGGCGGGTCTGACTCAGCAGCATTCCGCCTTCGAGGCTCGCCAGCAGGGCGGTCGCGAGGTCCCCGGACGAGGCGTCGGCCCTCAGCTCTGCGGACGCACGCATCCGCTCGAACGCCTCGGCGAACAGTCGCTCCCAGCCGGCGAAGGCGTCGACGACCCGGGCGCGGGCTCCCTCGTTGTGCTCGGCGACGTCGGTCGCCAGCGTCCCGATCGGACAGCCCGACGGGCTCTGCTCGTACTGCCCGACGAATCCGGCGAGCGTGCGTTCGAGGTCCGCCAGAGTCGCCACCGCGGTGAACGCCTCGGTCAGGCCCGCCAGCACCTGCTCGCACCGGTACGCGACGGCCGCCTCCATGAGCTGGTCCCGGCCGCCGAAGTAGTGGTGGAGCTGGCTCTTGCTGGCTCCGGCCGCCGCCAGCACCTGGTCGAGGCTCACCGCCCGGACGCCGTGCTGGGCGACGACGTCCGCGACTCGTGCGACGATCCGTTGCCGGCTCGCGCGGCCCCGGGCCGTCGTCGGTTCGCTCGACATCCGCTCACGGTAGCCAGTATTGGACCAGGTCGTCCAGAAAGGCAGCCGGCGTTCCAAAGGGACGTCGACTCCACAGTGCGTGCCGTCCGGTCCGGCTCCGCCACGATCGGCGCCCAAGCCCGCTCGGCCGCGTCGCCGTAATCGCATTGACTCGGCCCACCGCACCCTCGTTTGCCGGACCCCGGCGGCTGGGGTCGTCCCTCATTCCTCTACTCGTCGTTCCCGCCCGCGGGGTCGTGGCGAGGACGGTGCGGCCGGTAGCCCGGAGACGAAGTCGAACGCTTCGGCGAGCAGGCTGGTCCAGTCGTCGAGCATTCCGGCTGGCACGGCCGCCCATTCTCGGAAGGTCCGCCCGGCGGGGGCGAAGGGTTCGGCGGTGCCGTCGGCGAAGAGTTCCTGGACCTTGCTGGCGGGCAGTTTGACGAGCAGCCGGCCGGTCCGAGTGTCGTAGGAGGCGAAGAAGGCTCCGTCGGTCCGTAGGCAGGGCAGGCCCATCATCGTCGACCTGCTGACCCCGGGGCGTGCCAGCAGCGGTTCGGTGAGGCGCTGGTAGTCGTCGCTACCTGGTGTCGTGTCTGGGGGCCGGATTGGATTCACCGTCCGGCCAGTTCGGCTGGGGTGGGTACGCGCTGGTCGATGAATGGGTCGGGTCCGGGGTCGCTGCCGATGGCGGTGGTGGCGAGCCGAGCGAGGTAGTGGGTCCAGCCGCCGCTGTGGGCGTCGGCCATGGGACCTGCGAGGCCGTGGTGGACCAGGCGCAGCCGGGTCCCGCCGAGGGTGGCGGCGAGGTCTATCTCGACGGTCGTCGACCGGGGCGGGACGTGGACCTCGGCGCGTTCCCAGCCGTAGGTGAACACCAGCCGCCGGGGTGGGACGGCTTCGATGACCTGTCCGGTGCACACGTCGCCGTTGGCGTGCCGCCAGCGCACGACCCCGCCGGGCCGGGGGTCGATCTCGGCTTCGTCGGCGAGCCAGCGGACCAGCAGCGCCGGGTCGGTGAGCAGCTCGTAGACGAGGGCGACGGGCGCGTCGATCGTGATCTCCTTGACGACGAGTTTCACGCCGTGTCCCGCTGCGGGGTCCGCTCGGCGGCCATGGTCTCGGCGGTGGCTTTCAGCGCGGCGAGGCGGTCGTCCCAGAATTCGTCGAGGACGGCGCGGACCTCGCGCAAACGGGCGTGGTCGAGTTGGTAGAGGCGGGTGGTTTTCTCGGCTCGGACTGTGAGCAGGCCGGCTTCGCGTAGGACCTTGAGGTGGCGGCTGGCGTCGGGTCCGGATGTCCCGGCGGCCTCTGCGAGTTCGGTGGCCGTGCGTTCGCCGCCGAGCACGAGCCGGAGCATCTCCCGGCGGCGGGCGTGAGCCAGGGCGCGTAGCGCGGCGTCGACGTGGCCCGCCTCGGTCGCCGGGTCAGCCGGGCTGGTTGCGGTCACGGCTGGCGGCCCATCGCGCCGAGCAGCCGGTCCTGCAACGGGGCCTCGCTCGGCACCGCGACCTGCGGGCCGATCAGACCGGCCCGCCGGCCGCGTTCGGGCATCTCGGGGATGAACATATCCCAGCAGGCTCGGACCAGGTCGGGGTCGAGGTGGGTGTCCTGCCCGGTGGCGGTAGCGAGGTCCCAGCTGTGGACCAGGACGTCCATGAACGTGCCGGCCAGCGCCTCGCCGACGCTCCACTCGAACCCCAGCGGCGACATGCAGCGGCGCTCCGTCACGCCCGGCTGCGCCACCGCGTCGAGCACCGTGGCGACACCCGTGGCGAACCGGTCCGTGCCGGCCCGGACGGGCGGCTCGCCAGGCTGGCCGCCGGTGGCAGCGGCCAGTAGGTAGCCGGTGCCGCCGACGAGGTGGTCGACCACGTCCTGCACGGTCCACTTTGCGCACGGCGTCGGCCCGGTCAGGTGTTCCGACCGCACTCCCGTCATGATCTTCGCGGCGTGGATGCCGGCCTGGCGGTACAGGTCTACAGCGGCGGTCGTCGTCACACCCATCTCCTTCACATGATTGTTATTTAACAAGTATCGCAATCAGAGCGGGTGCGCAAGCGTCATCCCGCAACCGGCACGGTGAGGTTCGCGACCGCCGGGCGGTGCGGTCGCGCCGCCTGCGGCGGCCCCGCGCAGCGCCTGTCCGGTCAGTCCGCGGCGTCGGCGGGTGAGCTCGGCTGGCCGAGGCGGGCGGCCCGCAGTACGAGGTAGCGCTGCTCGGGCAGGCTCGCGGTCTTCCTCGCCGCCCGGAGGTAGTACTCGCGCGCCGCAGCCCGGTCGCCGGCGCGTTCGAGCAGGTGCGCCCGTACCGCGTCCACGCGGTGGGTGTTCGCCGTCCGCTGGTCGCCGTCGAGAGTGCCGAGTAGCGCGAGCCCGGCCCTCGGGCCGTGCACCATGGCCAGCGCGACCGCCCGACTGAGGGTGACCAGCGGTCCGGGTGCCACCTGGGTGAGCACGTCGTAGAGCGCGAGGATCTGCGGCCAGTCGGTCTCCTCGGCGGTCAGGGCCTCGTCGTGGACCGCTGCGACCGCGGCCTGGAGCTGATAGGGCCCGACCGGGCCCCTACCCAGGGTCCGGGTGAGCAACGCCTGGCCTTCGGCGATCGCGGCGGCGTCCCACAGCTCCCGGCGCTGCTCCGCGAGCGGCACGATCGAGCCATCCGCGTCGGTCCTGGCCGCCCGCCGCGCGTCGGTGAGCAGCATCAGCGCGAGCAGCCCGGCGACCTCGCCCTCCCCGGGCAGCAGCCGGTGCAGCAGGCGCGTCAGCCGAACGGCCTCGGCGGTCAGGTCAGCCCGGTTCAGCTCCGGTCCCGAGCTGGCGGTGTACCCCTCGTTGAACACCAAGTACAGCACGTGCAGCACCACGCCGAGCCGCTCAGACCAGGCCGGCTGCGGCGGCAGCTCGAACCGGGCCCCAGCGCTCCTGATCCGCTGCTTGGCCCGCGTGACACGCTTGGCCATCGCCGCCTCGGGGACCAGGAACGCCGAAGCGACCTGCGCGGTCGTCAGGCCGCCGACCGCCCGCAACGTGAGCGCGAGCTGCGACGGCGGCGACAGCGCGGGATGGCAGCACAGGAACAGCAGCACCAGCGTGTCGTCGTGCTCAGCGGCTTCAGCGTCGGCGGGCTGACGCCCCGCCGGGTCCAGCGCCACCGCGCGCGCCTCGCGGCGGCGACGGGCGCTCTCACCCCGCCACCCGTCGACCAAGGACCGGCCCGCCACGGTCAGCAACCAGGCGCGGGGCCGGTCGGGCACTCCCTCGGCCGGCCACCGCACCGCCGCCGCGAGCAGCGCCTCCTGCACAGCGTCCTCGCACGCGTCGAACTGGCCGTGCCGGCGCACCAGCATGCCGAGGACCCGCGGCGCGAGCTCGCGCAGCAGGTCCTCGATCCGCCGGTCCGCACTCACCGCGCCGACGACCACCCCAGTCCGACCGGATTCCTCACAACTCTGGCGACATGTCCATAACCCGCCGGACCTCCATCGGGTACTCGGTGTACACGACGACCTGGGACGCGATCTCCACCGCTCGCTCCTCGCTCACCTCGACAAGCCAGTAGCCGGCCAGCGACTCCTTCACCTCGGCGAACGGCCCGTCCGTCGGCAGCGGCGCACCGTCACGGAAGCGGACCGTCGTGGCCAGGCTCGGGTCCAACAGCCTTTCGCTGGCCACCAGCTCACCAGCCTCCCGCAACTCGCCGTCGAGCTTCATCAACAGCTCGTGCATGCCCGCGATCCACTCCGGAGTCCGCGTCTCGGTCGCAGCGCCCAGACCCGCAAACATCATGATCATGTATTTCATCTTTCGGTCCTTTCGTCCGGCGCCCGGCCGGGCGCTTACCCCTTTGGTCGGAGCGGGACACCGGATCTGGACGTGCCCGGGTACTTCCCCTGTTCGGCCACCACCCGGGCCTGGCCGCCGCCTACGCCTGGGGGCCGGCGGCCGGACTCGACGTCGGCATGGACGCCCATGTCGACGTGCTCGCCGTACTCGCCGCCACCGCCGCGCTGGCGCTGCTCGCCCGAGCACGGACCGGGCCGACCGACAGGGCGGGAGCCCCCGCCGCGACCGGTCCCCCGGCGGGCGGCGTCGGCGCGGGCGACCGGGAGCGAGACGACGCGCGGACGTTCCGGTCACATCCGCCGCGGCGGGCCGCGGTCGCGGTCGGGGCACTGCTGGGAGCCGCCGTGGCGGTCAAGCTCTATCCCGCGCTCCTGCTGCCTGCCGCCGCGCGGCGCCGCCCCGTCGTCATCGGCGTGACAGCCGCGGTCGTCGGCCTGTCCTACCTGCCGCACGTCGCTGTGGTCGGCACCGACGTGCTGGGATTCCTGCCCCAGTACCTGTCGGTCGAGGGCTACGCGGAAGGACATCGTTTCCTGCTGCTCGGCCTGGTGGGCCTGACCGGGGCAGCGGCGAAGACGGCCGCCGCGCTGGTGATCGCCGCGGCGGCCCTCGCGGTGTGGCGCACCGACCCGACCCGGGTACCCGTGGAACGCGCGGCCCTGTGGCTGGTCGGGACGGCCTTTCTCGTCGCCACGCCGGCCCAGCCCTGGTACGCGGTGCTGCTCGTCGTGCTCGCCGTGCTCGCCGGGCGCCTCGAATGGATCGCGGTCGCCATCGGACCGTACGTGCTGTACATGGCTCTCTTCCGGGACCTGGTCATCCCCGACACCTACGCCCGACCCGGTGGATATGTCCTGGGTGCCACCGTCGTCGCGCTCACCGCGGGGGTTCGCTGGGCCAGGAGGCGCCGGCTCCCTGATGATCAGGTCGGGAGTGCTGGTCCGCGCGTCCCACACCGGTCGGCGGACCAGCCGACCGTGGTCCATCGACGGCGCGGTTCTGATGCCGGTAGATGACGATGTTCATCAGCAGGCTGCCGGCGATGCACAGGGCGCTGCCGGCCGCGGTGCAGACGAGAACCACGTCGGGGGAGGCGTCGGCCAGGCGTGGGATCGCGTTGAGGGGCGCCGTGGAGTAGACCAGCAGCGTGGCCCAGCCGCACGGACGTACTGGCGCCAGTCTGGCGCGCAGGCGGCGGGGCACCCGGCCGGCGGCCAGTGCCAGTCCCGCGGGCAGCAGGGTGAAGGAGAAGAGAACCAGGCCGATCCACTGCCACTTCATGCCGCGGGGCTCCTCTGGCGGACGGTGGGACGCGGTGCTCGGCTGTACCGTGATTCGGTCGCGCGCGGCAACGATGACTGTTCTTGATCGTCTGAGAACGCGAGAATTGAACCGCTGTCGGCCGGCAGGCAGCTCAGAAAACGGACCGCGCCTGGTCGCCGGGGTGATCACCTTCGGTCCGGTCGAGCCCGCCGGATCGGCCGTGCCGGTCCTGCTGGCTGTTCCACCCCTGGACGGCGAACACGACCAGCATTCCGGCAAGGCAGAGCAGACCGAGGACGGAAAGCGCGATGGAGAGCGTCCGGTGGTCGCGCAGCAGGGCCGCGGTCGGGTTCAGAGCCAGGCCTGCGCATAGCAGCGCCAGGGCCAGTGACTGCGAGCGTGATGCGCGCCCCGCGAACGGCCGTCGGAACGGCCGCTGGCGTACGACCTCGGTCAGGAAGTACGTGGCGGCCAGGGCCCAGGCCACGGCGAGCGTGACTGTGACAATTAGATCGGACATTAATGCGACTCCCATGCAGACGGATCGAGGGTGCGTGCGGGCGTCGCGGGCGCCCTTGGGTGGACCTGGGTGGCCGGGAGGTGTCCGCTCACGGTTCTCCCGCGCTCAGCGTCCATCCGGTCAGCAGGATGGTGGACATGAGGACAGCGCCGGGTAGGACCGTGCCTGCGCCGTCCACTCCGAAGCCGAGCGTTCCGCCCAGCAGGGCGCCGACGAGCACAAGGCGCGGGGTACGGCGCCACCACCACCGGCGGGTGCGGGGCGGGGGATCGTCGCGGACGATGACGAATCTGCCGTCGGGCCCGACATCGACCTTGACGCCGGGGCGGGAGGTCAGTTCGAACCGTTTGGGTGGCTCCCGCCGGATCCCGCCGATGGGCATGAGGCGAACGCCGCCGGGCAGTTCGACGACGAGCGCGCCCTGCGGCCCTGAGTCCGACGCCCTGCCCCGTACGGTCACCTCGGCCTCGTCCGGTATCTCCTCGACGGCCGGGTGCCACATCACCCGCTGCCAGCCATAGGGCACCGGGTTTCCGATGTCGTTCAGGATGAGCCAGGTACTCGGATGGGTGATGCCCACTCCGTTGGTGTTCTTTCCGATCCGGGGATGGGCGACCATGGCGCGGCCGGGCTGTTCGGCGGCGTGCCGGAAGCGCAGGCCGCGCATAGCCCACCACAGCGGCACGCCGACCGCGGCTGCGGCGGCGTATACGAGGAAAACGCTCGGGGTGCCGTTGTCGTCTCCCGTTCCCGAGTCCGCGGGGAAGCCCCGCGGTGAGGGGTCGGTCGGGTCGTAGGCGACGGTGAACCGCTCACCGACGCGATATCGATGATCGACGTCGAACCGTTGCACATGCTCGTGACCGGTGGCGTCGACCCAGCGGGCCCGTAGGTCGAAGTGCTCTTCGTACCGGTCCTCGACCACTGTGCCGTCGGCGACGGCGGTCGCCTCGGCGCGGGCTGTGTTGTACCGGTGCGCCCGCCACGCGGCGTCACTGGCGATCACCGTGAACCCGACCAGGGCGACCGAGATACCGAACAGTGCCACCCGCAGCACCGGGCGCCGGGCGAACAGGGCCGCCCGTCTCGTCCCGGGGGCGTGGTCGATCCCCGTCATGCCCCCGCCTCCATGATCAATTCGGTGTCGTTGCTTGCTGCGATCAGTGCCCGCACCTGGGTCGCGTCGCCGGAATCCACGGCTTGCTCGATCAGCTCCCGCACATCAACGCTCCGGCCGTCGGGGGAGATGACCACGGCTGTCACCCATCGGCTCGCCCGCTCCCAGCCGGAGTCGACCAGCCTCATGCTGATCACGTTGCCCAGGCAGTCGGAGAGGACCGCGCGGGCAAGCGCGTCGCGCCCCGGCGGTGGCTCGGTGCGGATCGAGGGCTCGATGCGGCGGGCGAGCCCGCGCCAGCCCGTGTCTCTCCTCGCTCGGGCCCACCACGTGTCACCCGCATGGGTTGCGCCTACGAGGACTCCACCTGATGTGTGGAAGGGGGCGGTCCCATCGCCCGGTGCGTGGGCTGCCGACGGGCGAGGCTCGGCAGCTGGAGGTGGATCGGACTCCAGGGCCTCGACCGCGACGGTCACCGCGTCCGGCGCCGTGCCCCGGCCCGTCGCCCGCAGCAAGTCGGCACGTGCCTCGTCGAGGGGCTTGAACAGGTCTGCCGGACTTTCCAGCACGCTTGCCGGGAGCACGACCTGGCTGGAATCGGGGAGCAGCTCCCGTGGAGCCCACCGGTTCAGGTCATCGGCTTGGTGGATACGCACTGGCCTGTCGTCGGGCCGGCTGACAGGCCGGCAGCGGGATGCCTCGGCGCGTTCGGTGCCCGGCGACGTGGCGTCGCCGATTTCAGCTCTGGCGGGAGTGGGCACCGGTAGTTCCGCCAGGGCAGCCAGACGCGGCTGCAGTGGAAGCCGGGCGTGCACGGCCCAGGGATCCCTGGCCTCGGCCGTCAGGATGGCCGCGGAGACCCACCGGACGACGTGTGGATCATCGAGGGCCTCGTCGAGGGCGTCGTACAGGTCCTCGGGGAACGTCCGCTGCTGGGCGAGGACCTTGGTCCAGTGCCCGCCGAGGTGGTCGAACGCCGCCGCGACCAGCGTCGCGCGGGTCAGGGCGGAACGGACTTCGGTGGCACCGAGAACCTCGGCGGCCCGTGCGTCCGCCGCGAGCTCCACCCCCCAGCGGTACCGTTGCGTAGCGTTCAGCAACGCAGCGGAAACGGCCCGGCGCGGCGGGAAGCGGCTGGTGAGCGCCTGCGCGACCATGCCGCGGGTGGACGCCAGCGCTCCTTCGCGCCAGCCGGTCAGCTGATGACGAGCGATCTCCCGGGCGACGATGGCCGTGAGCTGCGCGGCGGTGAGCCCACGCAGAAGGGGCCAGCCGAGGAGCAGGCTCGGTGACCGGCCACCGAATTCTGGGTGCACCAGCGCCACCGGAGTCGGTAGAACCCGGACGGTGAGCGGAGCGCCGAAATCCATCCGTTCGGAGGCCCGGAGTATCAGAACGACAAGGTCGGGTTCGTCGTCCGGTCGGAGCACCCGGCCCGGCGGGCGGGCGCTCCGAAGGACCGGGATGAGCAGAGCCAGCAGCATCCCGACGAACGGCGCGACACCGATCAACCAGTCATGCGACGCGACGGCCAGGCCGACGACGAAAAAACTCAGGACGATATTGTCGATCATGAAGAAGGGCCACAGGGCGATCGCCCATAGAACGGTTGCCGGGGCCGTTCTACGGTCAGCCCGGAACTGGCCGACGGGCGGTGGAATGGTGCTCATGGGTGTCCCGAGAAGGGCACGGCGTCCTCTTTCGGAGCAGCACGGAATGATCCGTGGCAGCACGAAAGCGAACGTCGGCCAGCCCACGGAACGAGCGTCGAAAATGGCTACGACCGGGCTTCGGCCCGGACACGGCAATGAAATCGAGGACGACCAGGGGCCTCCAGGGAAGGTCGGCACAATACAGCGATGGACAGCACGCATTGCTTCGCCGACCAGACTTCCCGGCACACCAATGGCTACCTTATCGGCTTGTTTCTGAACCCGCAAGTGCTTCCGGGGCGGACAATGTGCCGGAGCGACACTGGCTGGGCGCGGGACCTCGTGGTGTCGGCCATGGCCACACCCGTGCTGACAGCCGAAATGATCTTCTGGCGGCTTCCCTCCATCATCGACACCCGGTCCGGGTCGGCGCGGGACAGGGAGAGCCGGCTCCGGGACGTAGGGCAGGCCACTGTGCCCCGGCCAGTCGGGCCGATATGGTGGGGGACGGTGCGCCGGGAAGTCTGGTCGGCATGAAGATGCGTCTGCTCTGTGTGCGTTGTGTGACCGGTTCGAGGTGGTCATAGGACGCGCGGAGGGATGCCGCATGCGATTGGATTTCTCGAAGGGATGTGGATGTCCGCCGCACCGTCTGGTACCCCGACGCCGGAGGGCCGGGGTCGGTCCGGTGTTCTTCCCACCCGGCTCCTGACGCGGCCGGGCTGGTCCCGTGCTCAGCAGGTCACCGATGTGCTGCGCAGCGAGACCGTCGGTGGCCTGCTGCTGCTGGCTGGCGCGGTGGTGGCGCTGGTCTGGGCGAACTCGCCTTGGCGTGCGGCGTACGCGACGCTGACCGGCACCCACGTCGGGCCGGAGGCGTTGCATCTGCACCTGAGCTTGGCGCACTGGGCATCCGACGGCCTGCTCGCGATCTTCTTCTTCGTGGTGGGCCTCGAACTGAAACGCGAGTTCGTCCTCGGGGATCTGAGATCACCCAGCCGCGCGGCCCTGCCGATCGTCGCGGCGGTCGGCGGGATGGCGATGCCCGCCCTGATCTACACCCTGGTCAACAGCCTGTCCGCGGACGGGGCACCTGAAGGCTGGGCGGTGCCGACGGCGACGGACATCGCGTTCGCGGTCGCCGTGCTTGCCATCATCAGTACCCATCTCCCGGTCGCGCTCCGCTCGTTCCTGCTGACCCTGGCCGTCGTCGACGACCTTCTCGCCATCACGATCATCGCGGTGTTTTTCACCGACTCGCTCAGCCCGGCACCGCTGGCCGGCTCGGTCGCGACGATCGTCCTGTTCACACTCCTGGTGAACCGGGGTGCCGGCCGCTGGTGGCTGCTGCTGCCGCTCGCCGTCGTCGCGTGGGCGTTCATGCACGCCTCGGGGGTGCACGCGACCATCGCCGGGGTGCTGATGGGATTCGCGGTGCCCGCCCGCCCGGAGCCTGGGGAACACGTGGGGATGTCGGAGAGACTCGAACATCTCTGGCGTCCGGTGTCCGCAGGCATCGCCGTGCCGATCTTCGCGTTGATGGCGGCCGGTGTGTCGCTGGGCGACGGCGGGATCGGCGCGGCGTTGCGCGACCCCGCGGGCATGGGCATAGCCCTGGGTCTCGTGGTCGGCAAGCTGGTCGGCGTCCTGGGCTCCACGTTCCTGCTGGCCCGGTTCACCCGAGCCGAGCTGGACCAGAGCCTGTCCTGGTGGGACGTCCTCGGTGTCGCCCTGCTCGCCGGGGTCGGTTTCACGGTCTCGCTGCTCATCGGTGAGCTGGCGTTCGGCGACGGGACCGAACGCGACGACCACGCCAAGGCGGCGATCCTCCTCGGATCCCTGACCTCCGCCCTGCTCGCGGCAGTGGTCCTCCGAACCCGTAACCGTGTGTACCGCAGGATCGAGGAAGAAGAAACCATCGATCAGGATGGCGACGGCATCCCCGACGTGTTCCAAGAACCCGCCGTTGAGGACGCCGCTTCCCATGCCACCGACACTCCCCGTCGAGGTTGATGGAGAGCACCGAACATAAAGCCCGGCGACCAGCCCACGGCATTCAGCTCCTTCTGAGAGCTGGGCGTCCAAGGGGCGTGCGCTTGGATCGAGAGCGATTCGCGCGCACGCCCCAAAGACCTACGATCTCTCTTCTGGCTGGTTCGGCACTGCAGGAATCTCCCCGCCGAGGACAGGGGCGAGCTGGGTGCGCGTATCGGTTCGTAGCTGTGCCACGAGCTTGCGTGCGGTCTTTGCACCGATGCGGAGACGTTTGCGGAGGGTTTCGGCGGAGATCGGACGGTGGTGGGTCTCCCAATGGAGAGTGTCCTCGGCACGTGCGCGGTGAAGTAGATCCTGTTCAGCGGCCCGCCGTCGGTGCCCAGGAGGTCTGAACTCGGTCTGCTCCTGTAGATCCAGCGTTCGTGGCGCCGACGGTACGAGGGCACCGGAATGACTTACCGGTTCCATTTCTCCCTCGATACCGGGTGGGCCCAGTTGTCCGAGCGCCGCCTTCTGGCTGGTGCCCGTCTGGTGCATGGCCTGGAGCATGCTGGGGCCGACCTCGCTCCACCCGATAAGGAGCAGTGGGCCGACAGCATCGAACGCGGCCTTGCCGTAGTCCGCGGCGATGAGGGGTTCCGCAACGTTCAACGCCAGCGTTACCATGCTGGAGAAGATGAGTAGACGTCGCGCTGACCGCAGCACATCGACCGGGCCGCCGTGCAGGGCCAAGTGCCGCGTGCCGAGCAAGAGCCCTACGACGGACAGGTCGACAGCCGGAGCGACCAGGGGAGCGACCCAGATCGGGACTCCAAGACGGAGTCCGAGCGCGAGCACGTTGCCGAATCCGAACAGGAATGTAAGTCCGACGACGGTCGCCATTATCAGGGTGACGAGCTTCGCGATCGATGCCGCTGCTACACGAGAATCGGCATCCACGTTCGAATCTACGGATGTCGTTGTCGCTGGGTTCACGCGTCACCGCCCCCTGGCTGCGGGGTATGGGTTGACCGTGCAGTCGGCGGGCTCCAGAGCCGCCCCCAACGGCAGGAAACCGATCGCGGGGCGCGCCAGGTACCTCAGGGTGGGTATGGCGGAGAGCGCCGGATCATCCTGCCTTGGACGCTGTGTTACGGGAAGGCCCTCCCACACGGGCCGCCCCGCCGCTTCCCGCCCCGGGTGGAGGTGTAGCAACGGGTGTAGCAACGCTGGCGAACAACCACGTACGTCGGCGGCCTTCCACGGCCGAAAACGTACATCCACGGACGCTGAAACGACGGTCAGTTCGGCCTGAAAAGCGGAAGGTCGGCGGTTCGACCCCGCCCCTGCCCACTA
>NZ_CASGGV010000015.1:0-18989 GCF_949319125.1 Frankia sp. Hr75.2
TAGGCGGCTCGTTCGTATTCGCTGATCAGGCCGCCGAGGACAGGCTGGTATTTGATCCGGTCCTGGGCCAGGTCGGTGCGCAGATGCCGCTCACCGAAGATCGGTATCCGGTCGGTGAGCTCGGTCCGGACCGTGCGGACGAACCGTTCCGCGTAGGCGTTCGCCCGCGGGGTTCGGGGTGGGATCTTGACGGCGGTGATACCGGCGTCGGCGAGGACCGCGTCGAAGGACGCGGTGAACTGTCCGGCCCGGTCGCGGACCAGGAACTGGAAGTCGGTCGCTCGATAGTCTGTCGGTGCATTCGCGGCGGGCGGGTCCGCTCGGCGTTCCGCGATCGCGTTCGCCTGCGAGGCTTGCGGAGGTGTGCGCACCACGTCGATACCGGCTCCGGCAAAGGTAGCGTCGAATGAGGCCGTGAACTTTGTGTCGCGGTCATGGATGAGGGACCAGGAACCGGTGGCTGTGCTCCTCGAGGTCCATCGGCAGGTTCCTGGCCCGCTGGGTGACCCACGCTGGGGAGTGTCCGACTGGCCTTGTGGGGTGCCAGAACGGTGCTACCGGGGCTGGCCGCCCGGGACGCTCAATGGGCTCAGCGGTCGCGACGGGAGGCGTCGGGAGCGAGGTGGGTGAGTAGCTTCTCGGGTGCCGTTCAAGGGCTGTTTCGTAATCTGGGCGCCGGGGCCTGGAGCTGCCTGGTGGATCATGTCGGGGTGCAGGTCATCTCCGCGCCCGGCGATCGACGGAGCGGACCCCGACCCGTCTGGCTGCTCCGGAGACTTCATGCCGGGCCCGGTGAGGGCACCCACACCGAGCCGGGTAGGTCTGACGGTATGGGAACGCGGATGGCGTCCAAGGGGTCCTGTCTGGGCCCGCGGATCAATGTTTCCGAACCGGGCTCGATACTCCCCGACCTGGTGGCGGTTCTGCGCCGCCGGTTACGGATGGACGTCGGCTGGCTCGGCCGGTTCGTCGACGATCTTCTGGTTCTCGAGGTGCTGTGCGGGGACGCAGGGCGGTTCGGGCTCAGCCCGTACTCGACGGTGCGACGCCCGGGGTCACTGTGGGGAGCAGTCGAGCGGGGCGATCTGCCGTCGCTGGTGCCCGACACCCGCGCGGATCCTCGTGCCGCTGAGCTGGCGGGGGCGCGGGAGCTGGGTGTGCGTGCCTTCGCCGCGGCGATGCTCACCGACAGCGAGGGCGAGCCGATCGGCATGATTGGCTGTATGGGAAGCGAGCCGATCCCGGCGCTGCCCCAGCACGATGGCGGCTTCCTGCGCCTGCTCGCGCGGTTCCTCACCGACTTCGTCATCGATGTTCGCGACCTCTGGGACAGACAGAGCCGAACCTGGCGCGAGATCCGTGCCGCGCTGGACGGCGCCGCGCTGCGGACCACCTTCCAGCCGGTGGTCGACCTGCACGCGGGCCGACGTGGCCGGGTCGTCGCGGTCGAGGCACTGACCACGTTCCCCGTCTTGGACAGCTCACCCGAGGACGTGTTCAAGAAGGCGACGACGGTCGGCTTGGGCCCCGAACTCGAACTGGCCGCACTGGGCCGGGCCGTTCAGTCACTGCCCGACATCCCGCCCGGGATCACGCTGGCGATCAACCTGTCGGCCGCGGCGCTGGCCGACGACGCGGTCGAGCTGATCCTGTCGACCGGGTCACCCGAGCGCCTGGCAGTCGAGATCACCGAGCACGAGTACATGGTGGACAGCGACAACCTGGCACGGGCCTTCGACACGCTGCGCGGCCACGGCACCCACATCGCCGTTGACGACGTCGGCACCGGTTACGCCGGCCTTGAACAGCTCCTACGACTACGACCGGACATCATCAAGATCGACCGGTTTATTACTCACGGTATCGACCGTGATCCGGCCCGGAGGGCAGTCGCCGCCGGCTTGACGACAGTGGCGGCCGCGATCGACGCGAAGATCGTCGCCGAAGGCGTCGAATCACACTCTGAAGTAGAAGCCCTCCGGGACGCGCACATCCGATACGCCCAGGGTTATCTCCTCGGCCGTCCCACCCCCGACATCCACGACGCGTGCTCGAGACGGCCGAGGTGCCAGCAAAGGGAGCGTCCGAGAAACGGGTAGCGCCGGGACTGTTGCATGCCGCCGGGAATGGAGGGCTTTGTTGCGTTGAGGGGTGGTGGGACGCGGCGGTCCCGGCTGGTGCTGTCGGCGACTCCTGAACACTGACCCCCCTGTGGCGCGGTGGGTTCGAGCACCCGTCGGCGTCGGGTCCCGGGCCGGCCTGCTGCGGACGTCCCCGCAGCCTCGGCGAGGAGGGGTGACCTGCGGCCGGACTCCTGCAGCCGTTGGCTCGCCGGATCGGAACGCAGGCGCCAGTAACTGGGATGCCGCCTGCCAGTGGGGTAGTACTAGAGGGTGTGGTGGCAGCAACCCGTCAATGGTGACCTTGGCCTGGTGACCGCTCTGCCGATGGCGAGGCTCGTCGCGGTCTGCCCGGTCTGCCCCTGGCCCATTCACCTCGCGGCGGTCGTCTCCCCCAAGGGAACGACGGCCTGCCTCGACACCGACGCCCTTGAACGGGCGATACGGGTACATCTGGCCCAGCACGGTATCAGCGATGACGAGGACTGACTGATCGATCGGACACTGTCGCATCACCGCGCGGCTGCGCCTCCGCTCGAAATTTCGGCGTTTTCCCGGCGTCATCCCGGCCTGCCTTCGGCACCCAGCGCCGACCTTCGGCACCCAGCGCCGACGAGTGGTCAGCCTGCGGCGAACACGTCGACCACGTCGACGGCCGGTCGTGCCGGGGCTGCCTTCTGCCGCTCCGCGGCGAGGAATGGCCCTTCTCCACTCGGGTCCATCACGCCGGCCTCGACCCAGATGAAGCGGCCGGCGAGCACCTCCTGCGCCGCCGTGTAGTTGCGGGTGTCGTCGTTGCGCCACAGCGCCGAGAAGGATGCCTCGACACGGCGTCGCGCCTGCCGGCAGAACAGGTCGGCCAGGTCGGTCGCGATCGGCTCGCCGTCCTCGTCGAGCATTCGGGCCCGCACGACCGCCGCGCTGATCGCGAACAGCTCGGCGCCGATGTCGACGAGACGTCCGAGGAACGCCTGCTTCTTCTCCAGTCCGCCCTGCCAGCGAGCCATCCCGTAGAAGGTTGACCGGGCGAGCTTGCGCGCCGAGCGCTCCACGAAGCGCAGGTGCGTGCCGAGCCGGCCGAATTCGACGAAGGAGCGCGGCGACGTACCGCTGCCGACGGCGAGGCCGGGCAGCCAGCGGCTGTAGAAGGCGGCCGCCCGTCCGGCGCTGCGGGCCTTCGCCACGAACGGCGCTTCCGGGGAAATGAGGTCGCCGGCCACCGCGAGGTGGGTGTCCACGGCCTCCCGCGCGATGAGCAACCGCATGATCTCGGTGGAACCTTCGAAAATTCGGTTGATGCGCAGGTCACGCAGCATCTGCTCGGCCGGTACCGGTCGTTCCCCCCGGTTGGCCAGGGACTGGGCGGTCTCGTACCCGCGACCGCCGCGGATCTGGACCAGCTCGTCGGCGATCAGCCAGGCCATCTCGCTGGCATACAGCTTGGCCAGGGCTGCCTCGATCCGGATGTCCTCGCGTCCCTCATCGGCCATCAGGCCGGACAGCTCCAGCATCGCCTCCAGCCCGAACGCGGTGGCGGCGATGAACGCGACCTTCTGGGCGATGGCGTCATGTCGGCCGATCGGCCGACCCCACTGGACCCGGTCCCGCGACCACTCCCGGGCGATGCGCAGCGCGTACTTGGCATGGCCCGCGCAGATCGCCGGCAGGGCGAGGCGGCCGGTGTTCAGCGTCGTCAGGGCGATCTTAAGCCCCTGGCCTTCCCGCCCGAGGCGGTCCGCGGCAGGGACCCGGACTCGATCGAAACTGGTGACGCCGTTCTCGATGCCGCGCAGACCCATGAACTCGTTGCGGTGCTCCACCTTCACGCCGGGTGCGTGGGCGTCGACGATGAAACACGTGATGCCACCGCGATGACCGTCCGAGCGTGGGACGACCGCCATGACCACCAGCCGGTCGGCGATCACACCGTTGGTGGTCCATAGCTTGCGGCCGCTCAGCTCGTAGGCGGCGCCGTCCTCGACCGGCACCGCCTGGCTGCTCATCCGGGCCGGGTCGCTGCCCACGTCGGGCTCGGTCAGCAGGAACGCGCTGATCTCCTCGCGTGCCACCTTCGGCAGATACGTCCGCTTCTGCTCCTCGGTACCGAAACCCATGACCGGCTCGGCCACGCCGATCGACTGGTGCGCCGAGAGCAGCGTGGGAATGCTCGAATGCCACGAACCGGACAGTTCAAGTGCCCGGTTGTAGTACACGGTGGTCAACCCGAGTCCGCCGTACTCCTCGGGGATCTTCATGCCGAGGGCGCCTATCCGCCGCAGCCCGTCGATCACCTGCCCGGGCAGCCGCCCGTCCCGCTCGACCTGCAGAGGGTCCACCGTGTCCCGCAGGAACGATTCGAACTGGACCAGGAACGCCTCCCCACGATGCCGGTCGCCCTCCTTCGGCCGCGGGTGCGGGGAGATCAGATCGAGTCGGAGATGACCGAGGAAAAGCTCCTTGCCGAACGAGGGGAGCTTCCATTCGGCCTCCCGGGCCGCCTCAGCGACTCTGCGCGCCTCGCGTTCTGCCACCTGTGCCACGTCGCCTCCCGATCTGTCGGCGGTATGTGGTCCTCCTGCCCACACGGCGTCCACCCGCACGAAGCTGGCACTCACGCCCAGGCTGCGCTCGTTCGCGCGCCGTCAGCGTCCGTACCGACCAACGAGGGTGCCGCTCGCCACCTGGTGTGCGGCGAGGCCCCGACGCACGTCATCGACGCGCTCCCCGGATGGTGGGCGTAGCGGTTCGTCGAGGGCGTGGAGGCGGAAGACGTAACGGTGTGGTTTGTCGCCGCGGGATGAGGTCCGAGTCGCTGAAGGCCGCACTGTGCAGCGTCCCGACATCGTTAGGGTGGGGCATCAGCCTGCTCCTTCGAAGTCGTTCGGTCTCTCGCCAAGGCATCGCCGCCCACACGGCCGGGGAAACCCGGTCGGCGCCGCTCATCAGCAGTTCGTCGGCCCCACCGCACCTGGTCCGGGAACCGCCGGGTCCGTGGGTCTCCTCCGGCGGTCAGAGACCCGACTCGGACCGGAAGGTCGGATTCGCCGGAGGGAAGGCGGCTGCCGGGGAGGAGCTCCGACTGGCTGCGGACGCCGCCGAGTGGGTCGGGGACGTCCCGTCCGTGCAATGGTGGTTGCGGTCCGCTTCGCGTCCTTGCCTTTGGCTCGCCTTTCGTCGAGAGGTCTCCTGCCGGGCCGGTGACCCCGCACGGTGGGTTGGCGTTTGGAGCGTCCCGCGCGGGGCGCCCGCCCCGCAGTGTGAGGGGGTACACCCGCTTGCGCGGCGACCGAGAAAGGCCAGCCGGTGGGCGTCGGCCCGCCGGCCTGCGGCCCGTGCCCGTTCTGTGGGCGGGAGAGCGTCCTGCGCGCGGACCGTCCGTGCATGATCTACCTGTGCCGTGACTGTGCGCGCCCTACGCTCGACGAGGCCAAGGACTACGCGGCGGACCGACCTTCGCGGCCCGACGAGCCGTTACCGCCCGATCCGCGAAGACTCCCCACATTCGGCGAGGCCACCGGTTCAGAGGGTGCATCGGTGGCTACCCTGCGCCGGCGCCGCACCTGTGGTACACCAAACCTGTCACCGTTTACGAGGGTCTTGACACGGAGAGGTTCCCCGAGGGGGGATGTGCGATGTCGCCGCCGACACCGACGAGGACGGGTAGCTCGACCGCGAGACCGCGGCGTTCAACTGCTACGGGCACCGCCGAACGGGCAGGGCCGCAGGAGGCCACGTCGGCCTCCCCGGACGCTGGCCAGCCGCGCGCGCGGGCCGCTACGGTCCGGTTGCCGTTCCTGACCGCCCGGTTCGAGTTCGGCCGGCGGGCTGGCCGCATGGGCTGGCGTCTCGGTCCGGTCGGCCTGCCGTCCCCCGGCAAGAGCGCCTACTACCTGGGGCTCGGCGTGCTCGCGGTGGGCGAGGTCGTCGAATGGCCGGTGGCTGCGGCGATCGCTGCTGGCACCTACGTTGCGCAGCACACCCGCAGGCAGGCATCTGCCGTCCCACAGGTCTGGCATGTGTCGCATAACGGGCACCAGCAGGAGGCAGGCGTCTGACCAGCAGGGGCCTGCGCACCGGCCTTTTCACGATCAGCGGGGACCGCTGACGGGGCCTCATCCTCTTCGCTCATGATCGGCGGAGCGAGAGCATGCCGTCCGCCTGAAGGTCGAACCGTGTCCCGAAGCCGCGGCTGATGCTGTCAAGAATCTCCTGTAGCCAGGCGGAGTCTTCGTGGCCGGCGTACCGGAGTCGCATCTGCCGTGCCTGCAGGGGCATCACACGCAGGTCGATCAGCTTCCCGCTGTCCGGATCGACCGACACGAAGTACGCCAGCCGCAGGTCGTCCCGATAGCTTTCGTAGCCGGCGATCCCCTCATAGTCGTCGATGAAATCGCCACACCCGTGCAGGATGAGCCTGTCCCGGTATATCTCGACAGGCCGTGGATGGTGCGACGAGTGTCCGTGCACGATGTCGATACCGCCGTCCACCAGCCGATGCGCGAAGCGGATCTGGTCGTCATCGACGTCGTAGCCCCAGTTGGAGCCCCAGTGGATGGATGCGACGGCGAGGTCATCGGGCCGCTTCACCTGCCGAACACGGCCCGCGACCTCGCCGGCCCAGCCGTCCGACAGCTCCGGGACGAGGTCAACGCCGGCCCTGTCCTCGGTCACGGCCCACGTCGCTGGAATGCCGCTGGACGGCAGCCCGAACGAGAAGATCAGGACCCGCCGGCTGCCATCGATCGGCACAACCGCGGGCCGGCGGGCCTCTTCCGCGTCGTGTCCGGCTCCCGCCTCCGTCAGCCCGGCACCGGACAGCACATCGAGCGTCTCGATGAGCCCCCGGCGACCGAAATCGAGCAAATGGTTGTTTGCCAGCACACACACGTCAGGTCGGGCGGCAGTCAGGCAGGGCAGGTTGTCCGGGCTCATCCGATAGTGGACTTCCTTCCCCGTCGCGAAGGCATCGCACCGGGTGATGGTGGTTTCCAGATTCAGCACCCGGACATCGGGTGCAGCCTCGTCCAGCGCTGGCAGCACATCTCCCCAGGGCCAGGAGAAGTCGACCGGGTGAGGGATCGGGCCGTTCACCGCCTCTGCCAACTCGACGTAGCTGCGGGCATCCCAGACGTATCCCTCGGAAAGTGTCGGGTCACCGGGATGCGGCAGGATCTGGTCGATACCGCGGCCGAGCATCACGTCGCCGCAGAGGAACAACCTCACCGCGCCCTCGCACACGGTTCCACCTTATGGGCGACAACCTCCGCCGGCCGAGCCGAGCGACCCGGTTGCAGCGACGGCAAGACGATGGCCACAGTTCCGACTCCGGCGAGATGGGCTGAATGTCCCGCAACGTGGGCGACTCAAGAGGCCTGTGGGGTGCCAGAACTCGGGCACCGGCCCTGACCTGGGTTTCAGGCGGCTCGTTCGTATTCGTTGATCAAGCCGCCGAGGACGGGTTGGCGCTTGACGCTTCTTTGTCAGGTCGGCGACGGGGTGGTCGGGCCGTGGTGGTTGAAGGTCGCGGCCGCGGTGGGGTCGTCGTCCGTTGTGGTGGGCCGTGTACTCGGCCAGGACGGTGCGCAGGTGCCGTTCACCGACGATCAGCATGCGGTCGGTGACCTCGGTCCGGACGGTGCGGATGAACCGTTCTGCGTAGGCGTTCGCGCGGGGGGTTCGGGGTGGGATCTTGATGGCTGTGATGTTGGCGTCGGCGAGGACTGCGTCGAAGGAGGCGGTGAATTGTCCGGCGCGGTCACGGACCAGGAACCGGAAGTCGGCCGCCCGGTCGCCGAGGTCCATGAGAAGGTTCCGGATCTGCATACCCGAACGAAGATCGGATAGAGCAGGCGTACGGACACAGTTGACCATCATGCCGCCACCCGCACCGTCGCATCACCCCAGCTCGCGGGCCCAGGCCGACTTCTGGCACCCCACAGGTATCCCACGCACGGCGCTGTCCCAGCGGTCGATGCTCCCGGTGGCGAGCAGCCGCTCGGCGGGAATGAACACGAGGGAGTGTCCGACTGTCGGTGACCGAGCCGTTGTCGTGACTGGCCGTTACGCGGCTGGTCAGGTCGGGGTTGGTCCGACGCGGGTGAATGCGCTGCGGTAGGCGCTGGGGGTGAGCCCGTTGCGGCGCAGGAGGTGGAGGCGCAGCGACTCGGGGGTTCCCAGGCCGCTTTGCCGGGCGACGACGGCGATCGGCAGATCCGTCGCCTCGAGGAGTTCACGAGCCCGGTCGATCCGCTGGTGCAGCAACCACTGCAAGGGGCTCAGACCAGTCTCCTCCCGGAACCGGCGGGTGAGCGTACGGGTACTGGTGTGGGCGTGGGCGGCGAGGCGGCCGAGGGTCAGCGGTTCGGCGAGGTGGTCCGACGCCCAGGCGCGGGTCTGGGCCAGCGACGTCCCGCTTTCCGGTGGCAGCGGCGTCTCGATGAACTGGGCCTGGCCGCCGGGACGGACCGGCGCGATGACCGCGGCTCGGGCGACGGCGTTGGCGACCACCGCCCCGTAGTCGCGCCGGATCATGTAAATGCACAGGTCGAGACCGGCGGCCAGTCCGGCGGAGGTCAGGATCGTCCCGTCGTCGACGTACAGGACGTCGGGCCGCAGGTCGACGGCTGGGAAGCGGCGGCGCATCTCGTCGGAGTACTGCCAGTACGTGGTGGCCGGGCGACCGTCGAGCAGCCCGGCCTGGGCCAGCACGAAGGCGCCCGTGCAGATCGAGGCGATGCGACGGCCGTCGTCAGCGGCCCGCCGTAGCGCGTCCAGGACCCGTTGGCCGGCGTGGGCGCGAGCGCCGGTTCCCGTGACGATCACGGTGTCGGCGCTGTCAATCACGTCGAGGCCCCGGTCCACCACAACACTGGGCCCGATGTACCCAGGCACGACCCCGGGCTCGGGCGTGCAGATCATGACTTCATAGCCCGGCTGGCCGTCGACCACCGCAGCCGGGAACACCGCCGCCGGGATGGACAGATCAAGGGTGGTGACTGGCGGGACGGCGACAACGACGATCCGAAGCATGGCCTGATCCTTGGGCTACGTGGCGTTCAGGCCACTACCGTATGTTTCTGGCAGGCAGCAGGGTGAGGCAGGTACCCGCGAACCCGCGCGGGCCCGCCGAGCGGAAGACGAACACCATGGCGCTGCACGTGATCACCGGTGCCGGTGGCACCGGAGCCCCCACCGCTGAGCTGCTGGCCCGGCAGGGTGACCGCGTCCGACTGGTCAGCCGGCGCGGGGGCGGACCCGAGCACCCGCTGATCGAGCGGATCGCCGCCGACGCGACCGACGCCGATGCGCTGACCCGACTCGCCGAGGGCGCTACGACGCTGATCAACACCGCGATGCCGCCGTACGACCGGTGGCCGGACGAGTTCCCGCCGCTCGCGACGGCGCTGCTGGACGCGGCTGAACGCACCGGCGCCGGCTACGTGATGATGGGCAACACCTACGGCTACGGCATCGTCAACGGCCGCTTCACCGAAGATCTACCGATGGCACCGGTATCCGTCAAGGGCCAGGTACGGGCCCGGATGTGGACCGATGCCCTCGAGGCGCACCGCGCGGGTCGAGCCCGCGTGACCGAGGTCCGGGCCTCGGCGTTTCTGGGCGCCGGGGCCGGTTCGCTGTACAACTTCACGGTGGCACCCCTCGTCCTGCGCGGTGAGCCGGCAGCCTTCCCCGGCGACCTGGACGCCCCGAAAACCTGGTCCTACATCGGGGACGCCGCCCGAACCCTGGCCGCCGTAGCCCTCTCCGGCGACGACCTTGCGTGGGGACGGGCGTGGCACGTGCCCTCCACCGCGGCACTGTCCGTGCGGGAGCTGACCACGCGGCTCGCGACCATCGCCGGGGCGCCCGCACCCATCCTGACGGCGATGTCCACCGATCAGCTCGCCGCGACCGGAGCCGTGAACCCGGTCATGCGGGAAGTTATCGAGATGATGTACTCCCTGGAACAGCCCGACCTGCTCGACTCCACCCTCACCGAGCAGACGTTCCGCCTCGCCCCGACCCCCCTCGAGACCGTCCTGACCGAATCCGTCAGTGCCTACGGACCTGTACCTGACCAGACCTGACACCTGTACCTGACCAGACCAGACCAGACGGACTGGGCCTGCGCATCACATTCCCCAGCGCCATCACCCTGCGGGGTACCAGAACTGGGTGACCGGCGTTGACCTGGGGTTTTAGGCGGTTCGTTCGTAATTGTTTTCATCCGCGCATCGGCCGAAGTCGGGCCTTGAGTCGATGTGGCCGGACTCGACCGATTGTTCTCCCGCCGAGCGTCGATGGGGCGGGCTTCCCGACCCGGATCTCCGACCGGCCCCCCGCCCAGCACAAATGTGGTCACACTCCACCCACCATGTGCCACCCTACCAGGCAGTAACATTTTGTTGGTTTTTTGTTGGTCTTCGGGTTCGGGAACCGCTCTCGACGGTGTGGGATCGATACCGTGGGTCCGGAGGAGATGAAGCGGGTCGGCCCGGTACTCGAGGCCTTTGCCGAGCAGATGCTGGGTGGGCTGCGGCGACGTGACCAGCGAGAGAAGGGCGAGCTGTATCTGCGCGGCCTGCTGCTTGACGGGAAGCGCAAGTCAATGCGGCCGATGGCGGACCGGCTCGGGATTGATCATCAGTGTCTGCAGCAGTTCATCACCAGCTCGACCTGGAGCCATTCTGAGGTTCGTCGGCGATTGACCCGGTGGGCGGTCGGGTTCGTGGATCCGGTCGCGCTCGTCGTGGACGACAGCAGTTTCCCCAAGGACGGTCCGGCGTCGCCCGGGGTGGCCCGGATGTACTCCTGTGCTCTGGGCAGGGTCGGGAACTGTCAGATCGGGGTGTCGGTGCACGCGGCGACCGACTGGGCCTCGGCGGCGCTGAACTGGCGGTTGTTCCTGCCCGCCTCTTGGGACGACAGGGCCCTGGACGATCCGGATCAGATCGCGGCGGCCTGGGCCCGGCGGGCACGGGCGGCGATTCCGGACGACCAGCGGCATCAGGAGAAGTGGCGCCTGGCCCTGGACATGGTCGACGAGCTGCGCGGGTGGGGAATGCCGGTGCGCCCGGTCGTGGCGGATGCCAGCTACGGTGACGTCGCCGCGTTCCGGCAGGGGCTGACCGACCGGGGTGTCCCCTACCTGCTGGCGGTGACGTCGACCGCGACCGCCTACCCCACCGACGCGGTGCCGGTCACCGCGCCGTATCCGGCCGGTGGACGGCCGCCCTCACCCGCCCGGCCCGACCCGCCGCGCGATCTCCGGGCCCTGGTCACCACCGCTGGACATGCCGCCGGCCGGTCTGTGACCTGGCGGGCCGACGCCCCGGTGGCCGCAGGCAACCCGACCGGGGCCATGTGCTCGCGCTTCGTCGTCCAGCGGGTCCGCCCCGCAAGCCGGAACACCACCCGCGCCCCAGGCCGAAACCCGCTGGAATGCTGGCTGCTGGCCGAATGGCCGCCGGGCGTGGCAGAACCCAGCGACTACTGGCTGTCCACCCTGCCCGCCGATGTCCCGCTGCGCGGCCTGGTCCGCCTCGCGAAGATCCGGCAGCAGATCGAGCAGGACTACCGCGAGCTCAGGGACGGCCTCGGCCTGGACCATTTCGAGGGACGCTCCTGGACCGGCTGGCACCGCCACGTCACCCTCGTCAGCATCGCCCAGGCCGTCTGCACACGACTGCGACGTGCCCCGGAAGCCCCTGCGCCGGCCCGGCCCTCGCTGGTCCGCTCCTTCCCGGAGTCCTCGCGCGAACCGGCCCGGCCGTCGATGGCGAAGGCCGGCTCAGCGGGAAGGAGCGCACATGACAGGGCCGCTCGGTTGAGCGGGCAGCCTGGTTGACGGGACCGCCCGGTGGGCGAGCAAACCCACCGGGCGGCCCTGTCAGATTCCTCAGCTTCAGCTACGGACGTAGGAATCGACTGTCGGTCCTTCGTAACTCGCCTCGACGCCTTCGGTGCCACCCGGCACACCGGGCTTCGGACGGGCGATGAAGTCCTGCCTGGACGGGGACGACCCAGGCTTGGAGAAGTCCAGCTCGCCGGTCAGCCCGCCGGTGTCGACCGGGCTGACGGCGGCCTTGGCGGCGAGGACGCCCGCGGGGGTGAGATCACCGTCGGCGCAGGCCTTCTCCAGGATCAGCTCCATGACCTTGGACGTGGCATAGCCGGTGACGACGCTGTTCGACGGCTCGACGCCCGGGAACTTCGTCTGGTACGCCTTCAGCAGGTCAGCCGCGGGCTCAAGGCCGACACCGCCGGTCGGCCCGACGAGATAGAAGTGCTCGATCAGGGCGTCGCGGGCCGGTGTGTCGAGCAGGGACGGGATGTGGGTCGGGCCGTTGCCGAGCAGCGGCACGTTGAGCCCTGCTCCCACTGCCGCGGCGGCGACGCCGGCGGTCTGGCTGGGCTGGGTGGTGAGCACGATCGCCGAGACGTTCTCGGCGGCGAGGGCGGTGACCCGGGAGGTCATGTCCGGCTCGGCCGGGCCGATCCGCTGCTCGACGACGGTCATGCCGTGCTGCTGGGCGAAGAACTTGCTGCCTTCGAGCGCGTTGTTGCCGTACTCGCTGTCGTGGAAGATGTGGCCGATCTTGCCGCCTTCACTGATCAGCCCCTCCTTGAGCAGGTAGTCGAGTCCGTTGATGGTCTCGACGTCGTAGGTGGGCCCGATGACCGCGTAGTTCTCGCTCGCGGCGAGGTTCTTGGCCCAGGCGAGCGGAATACCGATCAGGCCGTCCTTCTCAAGTTCGGGGATGAGCGCCGTCGCCATCCCGGAACCGAGGACCTGGACGAAGCTGAGGACGTCCCCGGAGATCTCGGCGTACTGCGAGACCGCGGTCTGCACGTTGTATCCGTGGTCCTTGACCTCGAGTTCCACGGTGAACCGGTCACAGATGCCACCGTCGGCGTTCACCTGGTCCCAGAAGATCCGCTGGCCCTCGGTGACCTCCTTCCCGCTGGCGGCGTTCAGGCCGGTGAAGTCGGTCAGCACCCCTAAGGTGATGACATTGCCCTCGATCCCCGGACCGGTTTTGACGGGGCCGCTCGTGCTCTCCGCCGGTGGTTCCTCGTCGGCCTTCGTGCTGCACGACGCGGCGGCGGCGAGTGCGGCGGCCACGGCGATCGCAGCGACCGGGCGCATCAGCCTGTGGTGTCTGACTCTGTTGCCACGCATCCTGGTTTCCTTTCGTGTCATTTGTGAGCGGAAAATGCGCGCGGAGGACCACTGCGGCTCAGCCGGTCAGTTCAGAGCACGGGTAGTTGAAGGCGACCGTCTCGGGACGAGAAACTACGGAGAAGTAGATCCGCCCGTGGTCAGGTTGGCGCGTTCCTGGCCGCGCGTCTCATACTCACGAGCTTCAGTGAACGGGCTATCCCGGCCAGGCCGGTGGGCCAGAAAATAATCACCAGGATCACGGCCGCACCGTACGCATAACGCGCGGCCTCAGAATAGCTCACCCCGCCGGTACCAGGCTCGGACAGGCCGGGAATCGACGCGGCGTACTCCCCGAGCACATACGGCAGGGCGGTGACGAACGCCGCGCCGGCGCAGGCACCGCCCACCGAACCGAGCCCGCCCAGCACGATCATCGCCAGATACTGGACCGAGATCTCTATCGCGAACGACTCGGGCGCCACACTGCCGATGGCCAGCGCGAACAGCACTCCGGACAGGCCCGCGTACATCGACGAGAGCAGGAACGCCTTCGCCCGGTACGAGGTGACGTTCACGCCGTTCACCGAGGCCGCGATCTCGCTGTCCCGCACGGCGCGCAGCGCCCGGCCGGGACGTCCGTTCAGCGTCGCCCTGGCAAACAGGTAACAGCCCACCGCGAGGACCAGGCCGAGATACCACAGCCGCTCGAACTTCTCGAACTCGACGTTGAGCACGTAAAGCTCGGGGTCGCTGTCGTCGAAGGTGAACCCGAACAGCGAGAACTCGGGGACGGTGCGTCCGTTGTGACCGCCGCTGACCTGGTCGACCGAGTTGAAGACGTGGATGCCGACGAACACCATGCCCAGCGACGCGATACCGAGGTAGAGACCCTTCAGCCGGGCACCGATCGGACTGAAGAGCAGACCGGCCAGACCCGAGATCCCGACCGCGAGCACCATGCCGAGCAGCGGCGGCAGCCCGAGACCGACGTACGGGTGGGCGCCGGCGTCGTTGGACTCGCCGGACAGCCAGCAGTAGCTGATCCCGCCGACCGCCAGGAAGAACGCGTGCCCGAGGGAGAGCTGGCCGGTGGTGCCGACCAGGATGTTCAGGCCGATCGCGCCGATCGCCGCGCCGAACACCGCGAAGCCGGTGCGCAGCCAGAACTCCTCAAGGTAGAAGGGCAGGACGGCCAGCACCGCGACGAGTGCCATCAGCAGCAGGCTGCCCACGGCTGGGCGGCGGAAGCCCGGCGGACGGCCCCGACCGGCCGCTGTGGCGGTGCGCGGCGGCGCGGCGGGCGGCGGGGCGGCGGGCGTGCTCTGCGTCGTCGGGTCAGACACGGTGCAGCTCCTTCGTCCCGAACAGGCCAGCTGGCCGGGCGACGAGCACCAGCATCATCACCGCGTAGGGGACGACGACGCTGAAACCGCCACCGAGGAAGGTCAGGCTGGCGTTGTAGCCGGCGAACAGCGACTCGGCCACTCCCACGATCAGGCCGCCGGCCAGCGCCCCGGTCGTCGAGTCGAGGCCGCCGAGGATGGCGGCCGGGAACGCTGCGAACGCGATCGTGCGGAGGTTGGGTTCGAGGCCCGGCGTCGGACTGCCGGTCAGGAACACGGCGGCCACCGCGGCGAGGCCGCCCGCGATGATCCAGGCGACCGCGCCGACCCGCGCCTGCCGGATACCCATGAGCGCGGCGGCCTCACCGTCCTCGGCCGCCGCCCGCAGCGCCACGCCCCAGCTGGTGAAGCGGAACGCGGCGAACAGCAGGCCGATGAGGACGAACGCCACGACGATCGCGATCAGCCGGTTCTCGCTGATGCTGACGCCGCCGACGCGGACGACGCCGGCACCCCACGGCTGACCGAGCGACAGCACGCTCGAGCCGATCCGCCTGGTCAGGTCGGTCGTGATGATCAGGTCCAGGCCGAGCGTCATGATCGTCAGGGATGCCATGTGCGCACTGCGCACCCTGGAGAACAGCACCCGCTCGGAGACGAAGGCGACCAGTGCGGTGGCGACGATGCCGATGGCGACGGCGGCGAAGAAGCCGACCGACGGCTCCAGTCGGGCGATGACATAGGCGCCGAGCAACAGGAAGGCGCCGTGTGCGAAGTTCAGGATCTCGCTGGCCTTGTAGATGATGACGAAACCGAGCGCGATCAGGGCGTATAACGACCCGAGCGACAGGCCGTTTATCAGGAAGGAAAGAAAGGTGGTCACAGCTTGGGCTCTCCGGTCGGGGCGGGGACGCGGCCGAGGCGCTCGTCGCTACTGCTGGGATGGTGCCGTGGTGTGAGCTGGTCCTGCCGATATGTGGCCTGAACTCGCCGTGGTGCGAACCGAGGCCGCACCGGTGTCGGTGCCGGCTGTGGTGCCGAGGTAGGCGGCGATGACCGCGGGGTCGTTCTGAATCTGCGCGGGCGTGCCGTCGGCGATCAGCCGGCCGAAATCGAGCACGCTGATCCGGTCGGCAACGGACATGATCATGGACATGTCGTGCTCGACGAGCAGAACCGTGATGCCCAGCGACTCGCGAACCGCCAGCACGATCTCCGACATCCGCCTGGTCTCCTCGGCGTTCATTCCGGCGACCGGTTCGTCGAGCAGCAGCACCCGCGGCTCGGTCGCCAGCGCGCGGGCGACCTCGACCCGTTTACGGTCGCCGTAGGAAAGGGTTCCCAGCGGCAGGTGGAGGACGTGGCCGAGGCCGACGAACTCGGCGATCTCGACAACCCGCGCACGGTGCAGCCGTTCCTCCCGGACCGCCCACGGCAGTTTCAGCCCGGCGCTGACGAAGCCTGACCGGGTCAGCAGGTGCCGGCCGAGCATGATGTTCTCCTCGACCGACTCGTTGGGCGAGGCCGCCATGTTCTGGAACGCCCGGCCCACGCCGAGCGCGGTGATCCGGTGTGGCCGCAGCCCGGTCAACGTCGTCCCACCGAGTCGGACGCTGCCGGCCGAGGCGCTGTACACGCCGGAGATGACATTGAACAACGTCGACTTCCCCGCGCCGTTCGGCCCGATCACGGCGTGCACCGTTCCGGGCTCGGCCCGCAGCGACACCTCGGACAGCGCGGTGAGGGCCCCGAACCGCACGGTCACGGCCTCGACGTCGAGCGCTGCGGCTTCGCCACGGACGGTCCGGGTAGCGCCGGCACCGCGGCCGGGCCTCGTCGGAATCGGCACGGCCTACCTGCCCCCGGTCGCGGCACCGGCGCCGCCCAGCAGGCCGAAGCGGCCCTTCTCGGGCGGGACCCAACGACTCAACGTCGCCGCCGGGACGGGGCTCGCGGAACCCCCACGACCACCGCCGAGACCGCCAGGGCCCCCGCCCGGGCCGTCCAGGCCGTCCGGGCCGCCAGGGGTGTCGCCCGCCCCGCGTCGGCTCACGTCGTCGCCGGGTCCCCGGCCGAGGTACAGGGAGGCGATGCTGTCGGACGCGGCCAGCTGGGCGGCCGGCCCGGACAGTTCCACCCTGCCGAGCTCGAGGACGTAACCGCGGTCGGCGACGCCGAGTGCCATCGCCGCGTTCTGCTCGACGAGCATGACCGACGTGCCCGCTCGGTTGATCTCTTTCAGGACCTCTCCGATGTGCGCCACGATCTGCGGCGCGAGACCGAGCGACGGTTCGTCCAGCAGCAGCAACCGAGGGCTCGACATCAAAGCCCGGCCTATGGCCAGCATCTGCTGTTCGCCGCCGGAGAGCAGCGCGGCGCGTTGTCCGCGGCGCTCGGCGAGCCGGGGGAACATTGCGTAGACCTTGTTCCGGGCTTCGGCCCTGGCGGCGCGGTCGCGGACGGATATCGCGCCCGCCCTGAGGTTCTCCTCCACGGACAGCCGTCCGAACACGCGGCGTCCCTCCGGCACGAGAACGACGCCGCGGTTGACGACGTCGACCGGGTCCACACCCACCAGGGGCCGCCCACCGAATGTCACTTGCCCTTTGTCAACCTTGGCCCGGTGGCGTTTCAACGAGCCGGTGACGGCGCGGAGCAGTGTGGTCTTGCCTGCCCCGTTGCTGCCGAGGACAGCGACGATCTCGTCGGCCCCTACACGCAGGTCAACCCCCCGCAGGGCTCGAATGACCCCCGCGTAAGTGACCTGCAGACCGCTGACGTCCAGTTCCAAGACCGCACTCCGTCGACTTGTTTGTTGATGGGGATGATCGGCGTGTTCCGGTGTGAAGACGGGACGAATGTGCCATAGGCGGCCTATCATGTATCGCGCGAGTCGACGACACAAGCTTTGGTAGCTTTTTCCCAGTACTTTGTTAGGTTGCCGATGGGCCCTCGATGAACGGTGGATGCGGGCTGGCCGGCACGGCCGCACGCGCCTCGGCGCGAAGGAACGATCGTGCGCGGGACGCCCGATCCCAGGTCGACCCGGATCGATCAACAGCAGCCCGCGCACGCGGGGACGAGGGCTGTCGCGTGGGCTGCGCGGCCCCGTCGGCGCGCCGCCTGATCAGAGGACGCGCTACCGCCTTCGTCCAGTCGCACCGGTGTCGGAGTTCGTCGGGCCCCGGTTCCGCCGGAGGTGGCCGCCCTGGCGGGCGCGCCGTCGTCTGCGGCTCACGCTGCCCAACCGGGACGTCGAGGCGCTGCTCGCCGAGCGTGGCATCGACGTCGACCACGCCGCTCCCCCGTCAGGCTGATCGAGCTTTCCTGAGAGCCGCGGCGACAACCGCGATGCCCAGGCAACTCACGATCGCCGCCAGGGCGAAGGCGAGCCTGAACCCGTTTTCCATGCCAAGGCCCGGACGAGCGGTCGCAATGTCCGCTACGACGCTTCCAGCGGTATTGCTGACAGGATCAAGGGTTCTGCGCGCCACTTCTACCCGCGGACGTCCCGAGTGCGGCGCCGAGGACTGCGACGCCGAGTGCCGCCCCCAACTGCCTTACCGAGTTACTGAAGGCTCCGGCGGCGCCCGCTGTGGACGCCGGAACCTCGCTCAGTGCCAGATGGACGGCGCAGGCCATTGTCAGCCCGGTTCCCCAGCCGACGATCAGAACACCGACACCCGTGACGAGATAACCGTCGGACCAGGTACCGAGCAGGAGTACCAGGAGGGCCGATCCCACCGCCGCGAACCCGATGGCCAGCGTGCCACGTTGACCGATTCGCAGGGCCGCACGGCGTGACGAGACGCTGCCAAGCATGAATCCCGCTCCCAGCGGGATCACTCGGAGACCGGACTGGAGAGGGCTGTATCCCTCGAGGATCTGGAGGTACCGGGTGAGCACGAAGAGGAGCCCATTGAACACGAACAGCGAGAGTGCGGCGACCATCGAGCCCACGGTGAACGATCGCACCCGCAGCAGTTCCGGTCCGACCACCGGGTGCGTCGCATGACGTTCCCAGGCGAAGAAGGCGGCCAGTGCCACCAGGGCGGAGCCATGGCATGCCAGAATCGTGGCGGAGAGCCACCCCAGGCGAGGGCCCTCGATGATGCCGAATATCAATGCCGCTGTTCCGAACGTGGACAGGGCAATCCCAGGCGGATCCCATCCGCCTTTGCCCCCACCAGCCCTCTGACGCCCGAGCACCACCGCGTTGATGACACCGGCCAGCAGCGAGGCGGGCCCGCCCACGAGGAAGACGGAACCCCACCAGAAATGCTCGAGGAGCAGCCCGCCGAGCAAAGGTCCCAGCGGTAAGCTCACTCCTATTGCCGCGGTTCAGTACCCCAGGGCTCTGGG
>NZ_CASGGV010000016.1:0-18920 GCF_949319125.1 Frankia sp. Hr75.2
AAGCAGGACCGCGGGGTACGGGGAGCTGTCGTGGGCGACAAGCTGCGGGTTGAGTCTGCTGGCGGGGCCGGCGGCCACGAAGGCCAGAAGCGCGATCACCACGGTGCCCCGGTGATGGTCCTGGATGTGCCGCCACCGGCTGGTGATCGTCATAGCGGGTTCCTGTCGGGTGCTGTGGCCGTGGCGTTCACGGTACGGGGCCCCGTCCGAGGACCGCGGTGTTGTGCGCGGGCGGTCCTCGGACGGGCGGTGCTCACCGGGCGGACGCGGATTCCAGGGTGAGGGGCTCCTCGATGCCGGCGGCTGGCGCGGGAGCGGCTGGCCGGCTCAGCGTCTCGCCCTCGACGTCGATGTGGGGCAGGACCCGGTCGAGGTGGCGTGGGATCCACCACGCCTTCTCCCCGAGAAGGGCGAGGACGGCGGGGACGATGGTCATGCGGACGACGAAGGCGTCGAGCAGGACGGCGGTGGCCAGGCCGAACCCGATCATTTTGATGATCGGTTCGGCGGTGCCGATGAAGCCGGCGAAGACCGCCATCATGATCAGTGCGGCGGCGACCACGACCCGGGCGCTGTACCCGAACCCGGAGGTGATCGCGTCCTGGGCGTTCTCGCCGTGGACGTGGGCCTCGCGGATGCGGGCGACGAGGAAGACCTCGTAGTCCATGGCGAGGCCGAAGACGATACCGACCATGAAGATCGGCATCATGCTCATGATGGGTCCGGTCTGGTGGAGGCCGATGAGCTCGGCGAGCCAGCCCCATTGGAAGACCGCGACGACTGCTCCGAGGGCGGCCAGGACGGAGAGCAGGAACCCGAGGGCGGCCTTGAGTGGGACGAGGACCGAGCGGAACAGCACGAGCAGGAGCAGGAACGCCAGGCCCACCACGATGGCGAGGTAGGGGACGAGTGCGTCCTGGACCTTCTGGGCGATGTCGATGTTCACGGCGGTGGTGCCGGTGACCTGGAACGTCGCGCCGGTGGCGGCGGTGACCGTGGCGCGTTGCGCGCGGATGGTGTGGACGAGGTCCTTGGTCGCTGCCTCGCTCGGTCCGGTGGCCGGCACCGCGGTGAACACCGCCGTGTCGCCCGCGGTGTTGAACCGGGCGGCCGAGACGGAGACGACACCGGGCGTTGCGCCGATCCTCTGGGTGATCGTGGTGACCGCCGCCTGCGCGTCGGCGGAATCTGCCGCGTCGACGACGATGGTCAGCGGGCCGTTGAAACCCGGCCCGAAGCCCGCGGCGAGGTCGTCGTAGGCACGCCGCTCGGTGGTGGAGGTGGGCTTCGCCTCGTCGCCGGCCGTGCCCAGGCGCAGGTCCAGGACGGGCAGGGCGATCGCCCCCAGCGCGAGTACGGAGAGGATGAGGACGGGCAGCGGGCGGCGCAGGATCAGGTTCGCCCAGCGGGTGCCCGCGTTGGGCCCGCGGCGCTCGGTCTTCTTCCTTGTCCTCTTGCGTGCGGCGCGTGGGAGCACGGCGCGTTGGAAGAAGCCGAGCAGTGCCGGGACCAGGGTCAACGCGACTCCGACGGCGATACCGACGGTGCCCGCGGCGGCCAGGCCCATCTTCGTCAGGGTCGGGACCCCGACGATGAACAGGCCGGCCAGGGCGATCACGACGGTGAGTCCGGCGAACACCACCGACGACCCGGCGGTGCCGGTCGCGATCGCCGCGGCGTCCTGGGGTTCCAGCCCGCGGGCGCGTTCCTCTCGGTAACGGGAGACGATGAACACGGCGTAGTCGATGCCGACGGCGAGTCCGAGCATCATCGCGAGGGTGCTGGTGGTCGAGGACAGGCCGAGGGTGCTGGCCAGGGCCATGATCGAGGCGATTCCGACGCCGACGCTGACGATCGCGGTCAGCAGCGGCAGTCCGGCCGCGGCCAGGGATCCGAAGGTGATCAGCAGGACGAGTGCGGCGATCGCGATTCCGACGGCCTCGGTCACCCCGCCCGCCCCCGGTCGGGTCGTGAGCGCGTCCCCGCCCAGCTCGATGGTCAGGCCCGCTGCCTGGCCGTCTGTGACCGCGGTTCGCAGGGCTTCCTTGGTGGCGTCGGTGAGATCGTCACTGATCGCCGTGTAGGAGACCGTGACGTAGGCGGTCGCCGCGTCCGTGCTGACGGCCCCGCCCTGGAAGGGGTTCACGGCGCTGGCGACCTGTGGGCTGGCGGTGGCCTCCGCGACGACCTGTTCAACAGCGGCGCGGTTCTCGGGTGTGGTCAGGGTCTGGCCTGGTGGGGCGACGAAGACGATGCGGGCGACCGCCCCGTCCGCTCCGGTGCCAGGGAAACGTTCGTCCAGGAGGTCGAACGCCCGCTGGGATTCGGTACCTGGCATGGAGAACGCGTCGTCCGGGGCGGCGGGCGCCCTGGCCGCGCCGAAACCGACGGCGACCAGCACTCCCACCCATAGCAGAAGAACGTATCGGCGCCGCCGGAACGACAGACGGCCCAGCCGATAAAGAAAAGTCGCCACGGGGGAGATCTCCACATCTTCTCGGGTACACGAGAAGACTGCGCGAAACCGGTGGGTCCCGTCGTCGTCCGTACGCCGGCACTTCCGGCTACGAAGAACGCAGTACCCGCGACCCGGCCCGTCATGCTTCTACTGAGCCTGCAGTAGCCGAAAATGACTGCCTCCGGCCGACGCGGAAGCGGGCCACTCCGGTGCACAGTGGTCGAGGTCCCCAACGTGACCAAGAAACGGCGTCCCGTTACCCGGCTCCGGGTTGGGCGCGACACACCACCAGCGAACGGCGATGCCGCGCCCAGGAACTCGACGCGGCGCGGAGTGGAGATGTTCGGTGAACCACACACCCGACGGCGACGAACACAAACCCGCGGACACCGCTCACGACGGCTCCGTTCAGGCACCGGGTCGGAGACCTGGCCCGGACGGCGACCGGCCGACCTGGGACCTGCACGGCCCGTCCCAGCAAGCGGCCCCGCCACAGCAGGCCCCTCATCGGCCGACTGGACCGCCGCCACCCGCCGATGCCTTCCGCCCGGGTCGACCAGTGCGTTCCCCGGCAGGAAGCGCGCAAGACGCGCCGGAGGTCACCCCGCCGCCCGGCAGGACAACGGAAATGATCGGCAGAGCCGGGATCGGCAGGAGTGTCCCGACCCCGGGCATGCCAGCCGGGCCAGAGGCCCTGTGGAGGGAGCGGATCCAGTCCATCCCATCCGCCGATCCCCAACCCGCTCACGCGGCCTGGGCCGACAGCGGAACCCACCCACCCACCGGGAGTCGCATCGGTACGCAGACCGGCGAGGACCACTACCGGCAGGCACATCCGGACGCAGGGGACAGTGCCACCCCCGCGGGTCCAGACGGTCACCCGCCTGCCGTCGGCCCCGGAGACGGATCGGTCTCCCCGAAGCGCCGCCGGTGGCGACGACGCCGACGGATCCTCGCGATCGGCGCGGTGGTCCAGCTCGTGGTGCTCGTGGCGGGCGACCGGTTCGCGGTCTCGGCCGCCGAGGACCAGATGGCCAAACAGATCGAGGCGAGCGTGACCGAAAGCCTCGCCTGCGATGTCATCCCACCGACCGTGAGCAATGTCAGCATCGGCGGATTCCCGTTTCTCACCCAGATCATGTTTGGCACGTTCGAGAACATCGGAGTGAGCGTCGAGGGAATCTCAACACCCGGCCCCCGCATCTCGTCGGTCGAAGCGCACCTCAAAGGACTTCACATTCCAGTCAAGAAAATCCTTACCAACAGCGTTGGTGAGGTTCCGGTCGACGATGTTGAAGCAACGGTCCGTCTCGACTACGACGATGTGAACACGTTTCTGGCCGACCAGCCCGGCAAGATCCAGATCAACCCGGTGGACGGCGGAGAGCAGGTCGAGGTCTCCGGCACGGCCGACGTGCCGATGCTCGGCGCCCAGGAGATCGGCGGTGTCACCACCTTCGAGGTGCGGGACAACGAACTCACCCTGGTCCCCTCCGAAGTCTCCCTGCGCGGGGGACTCAACTTCAGCATCCCCGTGCCCGGTGGCGTGGGGGAGCTGCTCCCCTCGGTCCCGATCCCAGTCGGAGGCCTGCCGTTCGACCTCAGCATCGTCGAAGCGTCAACCGACGCGTCAGGCCTGTCGCTGACCGCGACAGCCAAGGACGTCGTCCTCCCCGAGGCGGAGGCACGAACGCGCCAGTGCCCGCCGGCGGACAACAGCGGGAACTGACCTCACGCCCTCCCGTCCAGGGACATGGCTGCTGCCCGAGCCTGATACGTCGACACCCGTCTCCTCCGGGCCATGGCGCACATAGACCCGTCACAAGGTGGGTTGGCACCGTTCCCGGGCGCCGTGACGTGCTGATGCGGGTCCGCGCCTGCGGCGTCGACGCCGCCTTCCTGCGTAGGGGCGGCACACTACGCCGCCCGGATCGTCCGGTGACCCCGATCCGCCTCGGCTCGTTAACCCCAGAACGCTCCCGCCGACATGATCGGCTCCGGAGGATCGCTCGCCGCCATGCGCGAATACCTACTGATCGAAAACGCTGTGTCATTCTCTGGGAGTAAGGCGGGCGGCGTGTACTGCATTCTCCGTAGCTGGGATTGTCGGCACGTGGACGACGACGGGACTGGCCTGGTCGGACAGGCTGGCGCGGTACCTACGGAGACATCGAGATACCTACCCATCACCAGATCGTTCAGAAGGCGACCTGGCCGCAGCCACCCCGCCAGATCGGTCAGCGGCATCCTCCCTCGGCAGGCAGGCAGGCAGGCAGGCAGGCAGGCAGGCAGGCAGGCAGGCAGGCAGGCAGGCAGGCAGGCAGGCGTACGAGAGGAAGAGGCATGGCCAGACAACTCGCCTTCGTCACCGCGGCCGCCGCGTCGCCGGCCGCCGGCCGCCTGCAGCGCGTCCAGCACACCGACCGGGGACTCCGTCGTTCATCAGTCTTCCTTGGCGCGGTGCCAGAAATTTGGCGGGTCATATCATCCTCGCCCTCCGCGTGCCGCGCGCGCTTCCAGTCGGTGGCGTAACGCGACGGGGATGACGGGCAATATGTAGAGCACGGCTGGTTCTGCGCGATGAGAGCGGCGTCATAATTTCTGGGTGCTTGCCTAACGTACCGATCGGCCGGCACGAGCAGGGGGTTGAAGGGGCATGTCGGCAGAAGAGTGTGAAATGCGCCGGGGTCGTTCATGGTAAGCATGTCATTTCATGCACACGGCAAGGCGACGTCCGCATCCCGCAACGTCGCGCCGCCCCCACGGGACTCGTGGTGGCACAGATCACGGATCGGCCGCCTGACCTCGACGGCCCTGTCCATCGCCGGCCAAGTGCTCCTCCTTGACCTGCTCTACATGCTCTATCGGACGGGCCGGCATCTGGCCGTCGGCCGGGAATCGCAGGCCCTGGCGAACGCCCGGGATGTTTGGAACCTCGAACGACTGCTGTATCTCCCCAACGAGTCCGCGATCCAACAGCTCGCACTGCATTCGACCCAACTCCTGGAGCTGGCGAACCGCGTCTACACCGGCGTCCACTTCCCGGCGTCGACCGCCTTCCTCGCCTGGGTCCTGGTACGACACCGCAACGCGTGGCCACGGGTGCGGACGGTCATCCTCGCCTCGACCGGGGTCGCCCTGGTCATCCACATCCTCTATCCGCTGGCACCACCCCGGTTCCTCCCGCAGACACTGCCGGACGTGACCTTCGTGGACACCGGAACGGTCTTCGGCCCGTCCGCCTACACCGCGGGCGACACCGTAGCCAACCAGTACGCCGCCATGCCCAGCCTGCACGTCGGATGGTCGATCCTGGTCGCCTGGGGCGTGGTGACCATCCTGCGGTCACGGGCACGATGGCTGATTATCCTGCATCCACTGATCACCATCGCCGTTGTTGTGATAACGGCCAACCACTACTGGCTGGACGGCCTGATCGGCGGCGGTCTGGTCGTCACGGCGGTCCAGCTGACCCGGCCTGAGGTCCATGCCCGGATGCGGCTATGGCGCATCTCAGTCAGAGAGCAGCTACGTGGACGGGCCCACGACCTCGACCCGATAGCAGCCAGCACGCCCCCCTCGACAGACGACCTCGACGGGGCATGGCGCAGCGACCCGTGGACGGCCGATGTCGGGACCCAACAGGACCGCAGCCCTGCGGCCAGTACGGCTGCTGCCGGTGCTGCTGATGCCGGTCGCGCTGCCAGCGATCGCCATCCCTTGCCACATGATCAAGCGCAGGACCGCGCACCCGCGACTCCATAGGAACCTCGACTCGGCAGGCTACGGTTTGCGGGCTATTCCGCCGTACATGTGTACGTGAGCATCGTCCACGGCAGCCGCTTGCTCGTCGGGATGCCAGTGGTTGACGAGCACTACTCCGGGGTCGAGCAGTTCCAGCCCGTGGAAGAAACGCTCGACCCCCGCTTGGCCGCGCTCGACCAGCGGAATGCCGTTGGCGTTGTACGCGGCCACCCTGACTCGAACCTCCTCGGGCGCGCTGTCGGCCGTGCAGGTGGACAGCGCCAGGATGCTGCCCGCCGGCAGCGGACGCATGATCCGATCGATGAGGTCCTTGACGACGGTGTCGTCGACGATGAAGTGCACGATCGCGATCAGGCTGACCGCGATCGGCTGGCTCAGATCGAGTGTTTCCCGCAGCTGGTCGGACTCCAGGATCGTCTCCGGGTCGCGGAAGTCGGCGTCGAGATACGCGGTCCGACCCTCGGGGGTGCTGGTGAGTAGCGCTCGGGCATGCACCAGGACGATGGGGTCGTTGTCGACGTAGAGAATCCGACATGATCGGATGGTGCATCGACGTGCCGCCCGTCCACCGGTCTCGGTCTCGGAGTTCACCGGCTTCCGGTTCCCACCCGAGGTGATCGTGCTGGCGGCCCGAAGGTTGATCATGCGCCTCCGCTCCGCCCAGACGATCAGCACCGGGCGCGCTCTGTCCAGAACATCCGCCGCGGACATTACGAACTCGCTATCGAGACCGAACCCCGGCTCCGCCTATCGGCTGCCTTCACCGACTCGCCCTCGCTGTCTGATCACCGGGTCCGACCGGGGCCTGGCACGCCACGCCTTCCCCGAATGCAACAGCCCCGTCGATGCCAGGGATCTATTGGATGCGGGTCGGTTGCGCGTAGGCGAGGAGCGCGTCGCGGTCTGCCGGCAGGACGAATCCGGCTTTGACCGTGCTGTCCGCGGCGGTGGTGTATTTCTGTAGGTAGGCGTCACTGGACGGGTAGAGCGCGGTGAGACGCTCGGCGGGCAAGGGTGTCGTGGAACCGAACAGGCTGCAGATCACGGAGGGGTTCGGGCCGGGGGTGCCCGACAGGACGTCGGCCGGTACGTCTACGGGTGGGGTCCGCACGCCGCCCCGGGCGATGCCGTCGGCGTCGCGGGCGACCTGCGGCGGGCTGTTCTGGGTGACCTCGAGCCGCGGTGCCGTGGCAGGCAGCGTCCCCTCGCTTACCCATTCCTCCAGGGCGTGCAGTGCCGCCTTAACGACGACGTGCATGGGTGCATTATTGATCGCTCCGCAGCCGAGTGCGTCTGCGAACGGCCCGACTGTGTGTGCGTCAGCGTGCGCGGCCCCGGCGACCTCCCAGAGGCGGAACTGGCCGCTGTCGGGTTGGCGCGAGACGACGGAGTTCAGTGGGGCGCGTAGGTCCCCCTCGGCTTGCACCTCGAGCACCGGCACGTCGGTGTCGGCCCGGATGATCACAGGTGAGGTCGCCGTCTCGGAGCCGAGGCTGGCGGGCTCACCGGGCGCGACGAGCGGAAGGCCGCCGCTGCCCCGGCTGTGGATGAGGAAGCCGTCGAACTCGCGGGTGAGGGGTTGCACTCCGTTGATGTAGGTGACGAGCGCGTACGCCGACTGGGACTGTCCCGCCGCGAGCACGTGCTGCGGCTTCAGGTCACCCATCGCCCCGCCGCCGGCACGTACCCCGCGCGCGGCTTGGGTGAAGATGTCGAAGGAGTACCCGTCGCCGGGTTGGTTGAGCGAGCCGTACCGTGCGGAGTCGGTATTGACCAATCCGCCCGCGGTGGCGCTACCGCCGCCGGTCGGGGTGAGCGCGGGGCCGCCCATGACGCCGATGCGCTGCGCCGAGACACCGACCCACGCGTCGCCCTGCCGCATCAGCTCCTCGTGCGTGCTCGACCACACGACGTCGGAGTCGGTCCCGGAACTGACGTTGAGCCACTCCACGACGACAGTGCCGCTGAACTTGTCCGCGGCTGGTCGCCGTACGAGCACCCGGGTGGTGTACGGGGCGGTAGTGCCGGGTTGGAATGTCCAGCGCCCGTCGGCACCGAGCGCACCCTGCGGGTCGTACGACGTTGCCGTCCCCGACGCGGCGTACTCGGTCTCGACGTACCCGGTGCCGGCCAGGTCGACCTTCGTCGGGGAACCCAGGCCAACACCATTGCCGCCGCTGAGCTCGTGTAATTCGGCAGCCGGTCCCGCAGGTCGCGGCGGTGCTGTCGGAGTCGTCTCCGTCGCCGTGTTCGACGCCGGCCCCGACGCGTCGGAACATGCCGACCCGAACACGGCGACGGCTAGGAAACAGGCGAACGCCGAGACATGCCTATCCGTTGAGAACTTGCGCTTTCTGGCCACGTTCTCCAACCCCAATCGTTTCTATGGAGGACACTGCTGCCCGGGTCATCAAACGTGACCTCCGTCCGCTCGGAGGTGCTGGCCAGCGGTGACGACCGACATGAGGCGGAGCAGGCGGTCCGTGAACTCCTCGGGATCGAGCGGGTCCTCGCCGTCGATCAACCAGTCGTTGATGACCGCTGCCATCCCGCCCGAGAAAAACGCCGTCAGGTCCTCCACCGCGGCTTGGTCCAGCTCGCCGAACAACATCCGCATGACCGGCCGTTGGAGTGAGCCGAGCACACCGTTCAGTGCCCTGGTCATGGCGAACGCGCACGAGCCGGTCAGCATCGCGCGGTAGAACGACCGGTGGTGGGCGAAGTGCCGCGCCGTTGCCAGTGCCCGCCGCCGCCCGGCCTCGGTGCCGCCCTCGAGCTGCGGAAAGAGTTCCCGCCTGACCAGGTCGATCGCGGCCTCCACCAGAAGCGACTCACGATCACCGAACTGTACGTAGATCACTTGCCGGCTCACGTCCGCCACCGCGGCGAGGTCGGTGACCGGGATGGCCGCCGTGCCGCGCTCGGACACCAGGCGCACCGCGGCCGAGAACAGAGCCGCGCGTGAGCGCTGCACCCTCCGGTCGAGGGGGCGGGGTACCTGCGGCGGCTCGGGGTGCACGAATCGATAATAGACATCCGTCCACAAAGCGACAAGTGTCAATTATCGCTGCCGTCGGGCAGCTTGACCGCACCAGCTGTCCCACTGCACCTGTGGGGTCGCAGAAGTCGGCCTGGGCCTGTGACCTGGGGTGATGCGACGACGCAGGGCCGGCGGCATGATGGTCGGCTGTGTCCGTGCGTCTGCTCTGTGCCTCGCGGGTTTTCTCGTCGCCGACGGGCACTATGTCGGTAAGATCAGCCGCGCCGTTGTGGCTCGTTCGTATTTGTTGATCAGACCACGGAGGGACGGGTAGCCGGCTGTCCCGACCAAGCAATCATCCTCGTGACCAGCAGGAACACGACTTTGCGGTGACCCTGGGTACAGAGGGGTCCGGCAGGCCGTGTGGTGTCATAGGCGCAGCGGTCGGGCGGTCGGGTCGGTCCAGTGCGCGGGGTCGTCCCAGTCGACGCCGGGTACGTCGACGAACAGTTCGATCTCGTTGCCGTCGGGGTCGAAGATGTACAGGCTGTGCGTGAACCCGTGGTCGGTGGCGCCGCGGATGGGGACGCCGTTGGCTACCAGGGTCGCGAGAACCTCGCGCAGTTCGTCGTCGTTGTCGCCGACCTTCAGCCCGAAGTGGTAAAGGCCGACGTGACGACCACGCTGCAGCGGGGCCGCGGACCGGCCGACCTCGAGGAGCAGCAGCTCGTGGTGGGTACGCCCGCCAGCGTTGAACGCCATCCCGCGGTAGCGCAGGGGCTCGTCGCCGGAGTAGGCCGGGCGCCATCCGAGGATGTCGCGGTAGAAGTGGGCCGAACGGTCCAGGTCGCGCACGTACAGGACGATGTGTCCCAGCTCCTTGATCTGCACAGCCGTTCCTCTCGACGTGGTCCCCGGCCGGGGCCCTCCAGAGCCTCTTCACTTGCCGCAGCCGAATGTGAGCGCGGGTTTTCCGGCAGCGGGGCCCGCGAACACGTAGCTACGTCGGGTGCGGTGCCGCCGGACCCCGCGGCCGGTGTATGGCACGGTGATTGTTGATGTGGTCGCCCCCCAGGTCGTGGACCTGGGGGGCGATCGGGAATAGCAGACGTTCTTCCCCCGGGGCGAACAAGGGTGTCGGTCTGCGCGGGGTTACCCGCGGATCAGTAGGACAGTCAGGGCGGTGAGCACTGCCAGGACCAGGGCGGCGACGCCGTGGACAAGCCGGTGGGAGCGCAGGACGGGCAGGAAGCGGTCTGCCGCGTAGGCACCGGCGCCGGTCAGGGCGACAGCGGCACCGGCGACGGCGAGGAACAGCTCGTACTCGATTCCCTGTGGAGCGAAGAAGCCACCGTCCCATTTCACAGCCACCGCGTTGATCATAGTTCCGACGATCGCGGCGGCGGCCAGTGGAGTGAGTACGCCGAAGACGAGACCGAGCCCACCGAGGGTCTCGCTGAGTCCCGCAATGACCGCCATAGCCCTGCCCGTGGGATAGCCGGACATACCGAAGAACTGGCCAGTGCCGTCGAGACCGCCACCACCGAACCAGCCGAACAGCTTCTGGCTGCCATGCGCCGCCATGGTCAGCCCGAGCCCGAGGCGTAGGAGCAGCAGCCCGATGTCAGTGCCACGCGAAACCGCTGCGGTGTCGCCCACGCCAGAGAACCTGAGGGCGGTCAAGGGTTCCGGCGCGGTCCTGGTGCTGCTCGAAGAAGACACCCGTCTTATCTCCTGTCTCTGCCGTACATGTTGGTCACCTACGGTTCGGTGTGTCTCCGCGGGTGTTCCCGTCAGTGGTTATGGGGCGCGTCCTGTCAGTCGCCGATCTTGACGACGATCTTTCCGCGGGCGGTACCGCTGGCGAGAGTGGCCAGCCCGTCGGTGGCCTTCTCGAGGGGCAGGACGGTGGTGATGTCGACCTTCAGAGTGCCGGCGGCGGCCAGGGCGGCAAGCTCCGCGATGAGCTCGCGGACGGGGGCGGCCATAACGCTGGTGCCGGTCAGGCCGGCGGCGGCGAGGGCCTCTTCGTCGGCGGCGCCCAGGGTACTGGCGACCTTGCCGCCCTTGCGGACCACGTCCAGAGGCGCACTGTCAGGGGTGTAGGCGACGAGGTCGATCAGGGCGTCGACACCGTCGGGGTAGGCGGCGCGCACCTGCTCGGCGACCGGGCCGGCGGTGTAATCGACGACGGTGGCCGCGCCCAGCGCGGTCAGCCGGCCGGCGTCGGCGGCGGTGCCGGTGGCCACGACGGTGACGCCGCGTGCCGCGAGCAGCTGGACGGCGTACGAACCCACGCCGCCGCCGGCCCCGACGACGAGAACGGTCTGACCCGGCTCAGGCTCGACGGTGTCGACGGCCGTCTTGGCGGCGGCTGCGGCGAGGGGAAGCGCTGCGGCGGTGGTGAAGTCGAGGCCGGCGGGCTTGCGGGTGACGGCGGCGGCGGGCAGCAGTGCGTACTCGGCGAGGGTGCCGGCCTGAATCGGTGGGGCCAGCAACATGTGGCCGATCACCTCGTCGCCGACGGCGACGTGGTCGACGCCGGCTCCGACGGCCTCGACGACGCCGGCGGCGTCACGACCGAGGACCAGCGGGTAGGCGTGCGGCATCATCTCGGCCATCATTCCGGCGGCCAGGGCGTTGTCGATGGCGTTGAGACCGGCGGCCTTCACGCGGACCAGCACGGTGCCCTCTACGGGCCCGGGGACAGGCAGGTCGGACAGCCGGGGCTGCTCGCCCGCGGCCGGGACGTTCAGTGCGCGCATGTGTGCTCCCTGGGGGATCGGGATCGTTGACGACCCCGGTGGGTGAGCGTCGCGGCCAAACTCGCAGCCTCGGACACCCAGCCTGTGAGTTGAAGCTTCAATTTCAACCTAGGCGTGATCACTTGACCTGTCAAGTTGTCAACGGCCTTGGCTCGGTTGATACTTCAAGCTAGGCTGAGGGCGTGGACGCGCAGCAGCCGCGCTGGCTGACCGACGAGGAGATGCAGACCTGGCTGGCCCTGGTCAGCGTGCTGATCAGGCTTCCGGCGGCGCTCGACGACCAGCTCCAGCGTGACGCCGGGCTCAGTCACTTCGAGTACCAGGTGCTGGTGGGGCTGTCCGGGGCGCCCGAGCGCACCCTGCGGATGAGCACCCTGGCCGTATTCGCCAACGGATCGCTCTCCCGGCTCTCCCACGTGGTCGGGCGGATGGAGAAGGCGGGCTGGGTGCGCCGCACGCCGGATCCCACCGATGGCCGCTACACCCTGGCGATCCTCACGGATGCGGGCTGGGAGAAAATCGTCGCGACCGCCCCCGGGCACGTCGACGCGGTCCGCGCCCTGGTCTTCGATCCCCTCACCCGCGCGCAGCAGCGGCAGCTGGGCGACATCGGGCGCCGCATCGTCCGCGCCGTCGACCCCGACGGCAGCCACCTCGACAGGCTCTCCGGCTGACGGTCCTCTACCGCCACATCGCCCAGGGCCGCGTCGAGGGTGACCGCCCGCCGTTGTCCCCACGTCGGCTGACTCGGCTGCTGCTCACCGACCCCGCCCATCTCAAGGAATCCCGCCGCGGCCTGCCCGATGAGCTCACCGCCGCCTGCCGCGGACACACCCGAATGCCGTTGCGGCCTTCTAGTTGGCGTCCGCACCTCCGGGTGGGGTGCGGGCCGGCAGGACGCGGCCGATCCCGAAGGTGATCAGCGCGGTGCAGAGGGTGATCGCGAGATCGGTTGGTGTCGACGGGGTCGTCAGGTGCGCCGCCGACAGCACGAGAACCAGGAAAAGCCCCGCCGCCGTGCCCGCCGGGACGAGACGTAGCCCACGCCGCCATGGTGCCGGTGCGGGAGCGTTCCGCCGCGCCGCGAGCAGGGCCGCCGCGAGCAGCAAGCCCGCGAGCGTGAACATGCCCAGGATGAACAGGCCGTAGGTGGAGAACAGCGAGCCGCGGACGTCGGCGTGCCCGTTCGCGGCGGCCACCGTGGCGAGATCGGTGTCACGGATCTCCACCCTGACCGGCAGCGAGCCGCTGGCCCGCCGGGCGAGGTCGCGCAGGTCGAGATCGACCGTCCAGGTCGCCGCGCCGCGGGCCGGGACGGTCGTGCGCACCCGGGTGTCGTAGTCGAAGAAGGTCAGGCCGAGCACCGTTCCACTCAGCCGCACCGAGTCGACCTCGAGCGCCGACCGGCCGAGGTTCTCCAGGCCGACGACGAGGCGCGTCGCGGCCGACGCGTCGAGGATGACGTCACCATCGAGGGGGCGGCCGTCGATGGTGACGGACAGCCGTGTCGTATTGTCGTTCTCCGCCCAGGCGGTGGGTACGAAGAATACCCCGAGCCATGTCATGCAGATAACAAGGGCGGCGAGGAGACGGCATTTTGGTGCCGTTGCCGGCCCGCGCGATCCGGAAATCACATCTCCCCTTCCGGCCGGTAGCTCACCGAATCGGATGTTACGCTGGCCAGGATCTCGGCGGCCCTTCACCGCAATCGTATTGGGTGGGGGCGGGCGCCGTTCGGGTGGCGCACTTCGGGGGCCGCGCCGCCGTCGAACTCCACCATTGGGTGGTACCGGCGATCACCGGCCCGCGTGTCGGGCGGGATCGCGGCCGGCTTTCACAATGCTGGAAAACTATTCCGGGGGTGGGTGGATGGTGAGCGGGCGACGCGCCGCTGGAATGCGCGGGAAACCGTGGGTTCTCCGTGTTCTCCTGCTCGCGTTCACCGCTCTGTTCTGCGGCGTCATCGGTGCTGTTCCGCCCGCCGGGGGCGCGGCCGTGCCGGCCTCGGCGCTCGACACCGTCGCGCCGGCGGTCACGTCCTCGTCCGAAGCGCCGGCTGTGTCGCCGTCCGAACAGCCGGCACCACCGCCACCGCCACCGCCACCGCCTGCCCCTGCCCCTGCGCCCGCGCCGTCCGCGGAGCCGGTGCCGCCGCCGGCGGGTTCCGGAGCGGCGCCGCCGGCCGGCGCTACCGAGCCGAACTCCGGCGATCAGGACGCGCCCGCGGGCACGATCGCGGGCACGACCGCACCCGGCGGGGCCGGGTCGGGAGGCGACAGCCCGACGACCGCGCCAGGCACTCCGACCACCTCGCCCTCGTGCGCGGCTGGGGGAGCGGCACCGCGCCGGCGCGGCTGCCCGCCGCCCACCCCCGGTGAGACAGCCGATCCCGGGGAGACCCCCACCCCTGGCGGGACCGCAGGCCCCACATCGAGCCCGCCCTGCGGGGCCGGCCGGGGTACCGGCTCGACGGCGGCACCGGGCGGGAACTGCGGCGGCACCGTCGTCTGCCCGAGCCTCGGCCGCCCGTTCGACGCGCTGCCCCTGCCCGGCTGCCCGCCGGGCGACCACCCGACCGGCGGCCCGTCCGACGGCGGAGGGGACTCCGGAAACGGAGGCGGCGGCGGAACGAGCGGCGGCAGCGGCGGCAGCAGTGGCAGCAGTGGCAGCGGTGGCAGCGGTGGCAGCGGCGGCAGCGGCGGGGCCCCGGTCGTGCGCTGTGACGACGGCTCGTGGGCCCGCACGGCCGGCGACTGCCCGATCCGGCGCGTCCAGTGCCCGAACACCCCGGTCAGCGTGGCCGTGGGGGAGCCGTGCCCGAAGCCGGCGTCGGCCCGGCCCGTGCCCGTCGCCTGCTGGGACGGCTCCACCGCGCCCAGCACCGCCGCCTGCCCACCCGGCCGCACGTTCTGCCCGGGCGGCGTCACCGTCCCGCTCGGGAGCAGGTGCGCCGAGCCGGCCGAGTCGGCGAAGTGCCCGCCGGGCACGGCGCGCGTCCTCGGCGCCTGCACCCCGATCGCCCGGCCGGGCTCGCCGCCACCGCCGCCCGGCGCCCCCGTAGCGCGCGAGCCCGAACCCGGGGAGCTGCGTTTCGACCGGTACGTGCTGGCCGCCGGCGACCTCCTCTACGCGCAGGGCGCCGGCTGCACCCCGGGCGCGGAGACGACCCTGACCGCCGGCGGCGAGCTCGTCGGCCGTACCGTCGCCGACCAGGACGGCCGTTTCGAGACCGTGGTGCGCTTCGCGAGCTTCCGTCCCGGCCACCGGCAGGTCGCCGCGGACTGCGGCGCCCACCTCGCCTCCGGCGTCGACATGATGCTGGTCTCCGCGGACACGAGCGCCTCCGTCCCGTCGGTGGCGCTGCCGTTCCTGCTCGCTTTCGGGTCCCTCGCCGTCCACCGCCAGACGGCTCCCCTGCGCGGCCGTCGCCCCCGGCGGCGGCAGCCGTAGCGGGTGACGGTGAGCTCGTCCAGCCTCGGTGGATCCGATGGATCCGATGGATCCGATGGACCCGGTGGGTTCGATGGGTTCGACGGCGCCGATCCGGTGCGGGTCGGGCCGTACCGGCTGCTGCGCCGGCTCGGCGCGGGCGGCATGGGCACCGTCTACCTCGGGCTGAACGGTTCCGGGCGGCAGGTGGCCGTCAAGCTCGTCCGACCCGACCTGGCGCGGGTCGCCGAGTTCCGCGAGCGGCTGAAGCGGGAGGCGGACAGCGCCCGGCGGGTCGCCCGGTTCTGCACCGCGGCGGTGCTCGACGTGAACGTCACCGCCGACGTGCCCTACCTGGTCACCGAGTTCGTGGACGGCCCGACCCTGGCCGAGGTGGTGCGCGAGCGCGGGCCGCTGCACCCCGCCGAGCTGCACCAGCTCGCCGCCAGCATGGCCACCGCGCTGATGGCGATCCACCGCGCCGGCATCGTCCACCGCGACCTCAAGCCCAGCAACATCGTGCTCTCCCGGCTCGGCCCGAAGGTCATCGACTTCGGCATCGCCCGCGCGCTCGACACAGCGTCCGTCCTGAGCGGGGAGCACCCCGTCGGCACCCCCGCGCTGATGGCCCCCGAGCAGGCCCGCGGCGACACGATCACCTCCGCGGCGGACGTCTTCGCCTGGGGCGGGGTGCTCGTGTACGCCGCCACCGGCCGCTACCCGTTCGGCACCGGCCCGGCCGCCGCGCTGCTCTACCGCACGGTCAACGACACCCCCACGCTCGACGGCTTCGAGGACTCCCTGCGCCCGCTGGTCGAGGACGCGATGCGCAAGGCCCCGGCCGACCGGCCCACCGCCGAGCAGCTCTACGCCCGGCTGCTCGACATGCGCGTGGACGAGGCCGAACTACCCCTGGGACCCCCGCTCGCCGAGGTCACCGCGCTCGTCCAGCCGGTCGCTCCCAGGACGCCCGGGAACCGGCCGTCGCCGTCGCCATCACTGTCATCCTCGTCGTCGGTGGAAACGCAGGCCGCCCCGCCGACCCCGGTGACCGTCCTGTCCCCGCACAGCTCGCCGTCGCCGGCGCCGTCCACGACCGGCAGGGCCGGACCGGCCTGTCAGGCCAAAGCGGCAGGTCGGGCCAAAGATGCTGGACGGGCCAGAGCGGCCGGGCGGAGCCGACGCTGGTCGAGCCGAGGTGGGGGGCGCGGGATGGCCCTGCTCGCGGCGATCCTCGCCGCGGTCGTCGCGACGGTCGTGCTCGTCGTGGTCGACAACCGTGGCGCGCCCAGCCCGACCGGCGTGCCCGAGCAGGTCGCGGCCAGGGCGCTGCGGCTGCAGTTCCAGGACCGTCCGCTCGCCCGCCGGCTCGCGCTCGCGGCCTACCACGCCGCGCCGGAGTCGGCGTCCACCCGCAACGCGGTGATCGGCCTGTTCGCGTCCGACGTCGACCCGGTGGTGGCCCCGCTGGGCAGCCGCGTCCTGAGCGCCGCCCTGTGCCCCGACGGCCGGCTGCTCGCCGCCGGGACGGAAGCCGGGACCATCGAGCTCTGGGATCTCACCGACCTCGCCCATCCCGTCCACGCCGGCACCATTTCCGGGGTCGGTGACTGGGTCTACTCGGTGGCCTTCGACCCGGGCGGGAACCTGCTCGCGGCCGGCGTCGGCGACGGAGCCGTCCGGCTGTGGGACGTGACCGACCCCGCCCGCGCCGGCGCGCTCGCCACCATCGCGTTCCACCGCGACCGGGTGCGCTCCGTCGCCTTCGCCCCGGACGGCGCCACCCTCGCCTCCGGCGGCGACGACGGCCAGGTCGGCCTGTGGGCGGTGACCGACCCGGCCCATCCGCAGCGGCGGTCGGCGACCGACGGCGCCGTCGCCGGGATCCGGTCGCTCGCGTTCTCCCCGCGCGGCGGCCTGCTGGCCCTCGCCGGCGACGACGGCTCCGTCCGGCTGTGGAACGTCGCCGATCCGGCGCGGCCCGCCACCAGCTCCACCCTGCGCGGCACCGGCCGCACCGTGCAGTCCGTCGCCTTCTCCGCCGACGGCTCGACCCTCGCCGCCGGCGGCATCGACGGCTCCGTGCACACCTGGCGGGTCGACGGCCCGGGAGCCGACGGCCCGGGATCGGTCGTCGACCTCGGCTCCACCCCCGGCGGCGTCGGCGGGGTGACCAGCGTCGCCTTCAGCCCGGACCGCGCCATCCTGGTCTCGGCCAGCGAGGACGAGACCGTCCGGCTCACCGACGTCTCCGCCCCGGCCGACCCCGTCCCGCTCACCGACCTGCGTGGGCACACGAAGGCGGTGAGCGCGGCGATGTTCGTCCCCGGCGGGCGGACCGTCGTGTCGGCCAGCGGCGACGGCTCTGTCCGACTGTGGACGGTCGACCCCGCGGCACTCACCCGCGACGCCTGCGCCGACCCGGCGAACCAGATCGGCTCCAAGGAGTGGTACGCCAACTTCCCACACCTGCCCTACGCCCCACCCTGCCCCTGAAGCCCAACCAGATGGACGCCTGTCCGCCGGCCGGAAGTAGCCGTCACCCTCGGTGGTCGGACCATAGCGGTCCCAGGCAGCGCCAACATCACCCGTTACACCGCTAACTTGAGTGCGCCCAGTGATCAGGAGGTGGCCCGTGAGGCCATGACGTGATCTGAAGCTCGTCGTCGCTTGCCGGTGGGAGTCCGGTCCGGGTAGCTGCCAGGAGGCCCGGTAGCAGGTTGCCGGCGTCGGGGGGAAACGCCCGGCGTCGAAGCGCAACGTCAAAAGCCCTGAGAAGGGGGAGCGACTGGACGGTCCGTAGCATAAAGCGAAGCCTGCAGCGCCGTTAAAGTGCCTGCCGCAAGGTGGGAAGAGGGAGAGCCGAGCCCCTTCAATCAGGGTGAAGGCCATGGAAGCGGTGAAGATCCTGGAATGCAGCCGCGAGGAACTCCCCGGCGTAGGGGGCACGGAACGTTCAGACAGCGACGGCGGGAACTGGGGAGGCCCTCCCCGGCCGAAACAGGCAGCGGAACCTGTGGAACGGCGACGTCCTATAACCGGCGAGGAACCGGGAAATGGGCGAGCGTGTCGGGAGGGCGTCGGAGGCGGCCATATTACCGGTCGAGCCGGACGGACAACATAACCGCCGGTGATGGGAAGGGCCGCTACTTCGTCTACGCGCTGGTGTGAGGATGACAGATCGGTGAGTGCCGTTACGGCTAGGTCCACCCTGGCGGCTGTCCGTGGGGACAGGGTCCGCGCCTTGCAGCATGCGCTTTACCGGGCGGCCAAGGCCGATCCCGGACGGCGGTTCCACACGCTCTACGACAAGGTCTACCGCAAAGACGTCGTGGCGCGGGCGTGGGAGCAGGTGCGCCGCAACCGCGGCGCAGCCGGCATCGACAACATCACCCTGAGTATGGCGGCTACTGGTGCCGGTCGACACCGTCATACGGCAGGTGAACGCCTTCCTACGAGGCTGGGCTGGGTACTTCCGCTACGGAAACCCTACCCGTCAAGATGGCATGAGACAGGCAATGCC